>CAYUSE010000207.1:0-2958 GCA_964447095.1 uncultured Lachnospiraceae bacterium
TTCAATGTTATTGCTTCCTCATAAGTGCGTTTGAAATTCTTTTCGCCAACTGATTTTCCTATTATAACAGCAGCGGCATTTGCAATTCCGAATATGACGACAGTAGAAAGCTGTTGTGTCATGGAAGCGATTGAGTTTGCCGCCACAGGGTCTCCGGACGCATAATTTATATGACCGAGAATTGCCGCCTGAATACTTACTCCAAGAGACCAGATTGTTTCATTTATAAATACAGGCGCGCCGTACTTCAATAAATCACGCGCAAAGGTCTTGTTAAACAGGAATAAATCCTTTGGCTTGAAGCGCAGGCGTTTATCAATAAAGAATATGTACGTAAACGTGATGATAAATTCAAGAGTTCTCGCTGTAAGCGTAGCAATTGCCGCGCCCCGTATTCCCATGGCTGGCGCGCCGAGATTTCCGAATATCAGCACCCAATTCAGGAATACGTTTGTGACGAATGACGACAGGTTTACGACTACCGATATTTTCACAAGCTCAACACTTCGTATCATACAAATCATAGTTCCCGAGAGCCCAAACAGAATATAAGCCCAGCCGATTATTTTAAGGTAATCGGTTCCGGCGGCTATGATTTCGGGATTGTTTGAATACAGCTTCATTATTGTTTCGGGAAAGAGAAGTACAAGAGACGCGGCAGCAATCGCAAACATCAATGCAATTTTCAAAATGATTGAAAAAATTGTACGAATGGACTGAGTGTCGCGCTTTCCCCAATATTGTGATGCAAGCACTGTAGCAGCGCCCGAAAGTCCGAAAGTAACCAGCGACAAAATAAAAAAAGGCTGATTTGCGAGTGATGAACCCGAAAGGAACACGCCCGTGTTATCGGCTCTGCCGAGCATAACAGTATCCATCAGGCTTGTCATAAGACTTATTAAATTTTGAATTGCGATAGGAATGGTTATTGCAATAACATTCTTGTAAAATGCTTTACTCTTTATCATATTATCAGTCCTTTCACGCTGTCATTTTTACTATCATATCTGTATTGCCCCCGATTGTCAAGTGTTTTTCCGAAAAAATGTTGACTATGGTTAAAAATTTATATTTTTATATTGAAATACCTGCAAAATGTGTTATAATATAAATACAATAAATAAGTATTTTGAAGTAGAGAATGTGCTGCTACGCACCTCTATGGTCAAAAGAAATGCGGGAAAAGGCACACCCGCCAAAATGCTATTTAAAACCGCTTTGATTAGTCAAGGCGGTTTTTCCATGAAAAATTTAATGAGTTTGTTTTAAAAGCACGTTTTCGTACGTGCTTTTTATATACATGAAAGGCGGTGGCAAAGTGAAAACAATTTAATACAGTCCCGAGCATGACGATAAAAGGCTTATTTTTTTATTATTTATTTTTAAGGAGGTATCCTTATTATGGAAGAGCCAATACCAACACCACAGGGCGGCGCAGAACCGCCTGTACCTACACCCGAACCGACGCCTGCGCCTGATGGCGGCGGAGAGCCAAAATTTGAACCGACCCCCGCACCCGAAAAGGGATTTACGCCGAGTGATTTTGACAGGAGAAATGACAATGAACAATCCGTTTGAAATATTGGATAATACAACCGCCGTAATCGCAGAAATGACCGATTATAACGATTACGAAGTTACACCATTAACAAACTCGGAAGCGTCAGCGGCGATTTACAACCGTATGCGGTTAGAGTAGACGGCGGATTTGGTTTATCACAAAAAGCTTACGGGCTGACAGCAGTTGATGTATGGGCGAAAAGTGCGTCGGAATGCGGACAGATAGCGATTAAAGCAGACAAGGCTATGCAAAAAGAAGGCTGGTACAGAGAGTTCAGCCGAGATATGCCGCCTGAGGTTGACGCAATGTGGCGCGGACTTGAACGTAAGAACGGCGTTGTTGAGGTGTCGAATGATACGAAGACTGTATATTTCGGCGTTGCATGGCGTATTTTGAAGTCGGACGGTTCTTACAGATATGTAAGATACTACAAAGGTTCATATAGCTTTGCGTCAAATGTCGGAGGAAAAACAAAGCCGTCAAGCGGTTCAATTGATAAGCAGACTGCAAAGGCGATTTATGCCGCCGTACAGCGTGATTTTGACAACAATTATTACGCTTATTTTGACGAAAGCGATTTACCTGAAGGAGTAACAAAGGAGACGCTTGAAGAAAAGTGGTTTAGTGACATGAATTGGTATCCCGAGGCAGCTGATACGCCACCGGGCGAATAATACAATCGGTTGACAAATATTGTCGTTTAGTGTAAAATAAAAGCACGGCAAGAGGGTACGCGGTTATTCTGACACCTTTTATAGAATGGAGGTGTTGGTATGGATTTGAATTTAGTTTTAGACTTGGTAATCTTACTTATCATTCTTGAAATAATTCGGAACATAAAAAAATAACCGCCTACTCTGACCAGTAGGCGGTTTTGTTCGATAACTCGAACAAATCGTAGACGATCAGAATAACCGTTGGTTATCCTCTTGTCTACATTCTATCATAAAAAAATAAATATGTCAAGCTTTAAGCACACTGAAAAATCGGTGTGCTTTTATAATGCAAAAAATTAGGAGGAAAATATTATGCAGAAAACATTATCATTTACAGTAGGAAAGAAGAAGTACGTTTCAAAGCCATTTGATTTTAAAACGGCGTGTATTATAAACGATGCACACAATGATCCGACAAAAAGAGGTCCGTTAAATATATGCAGTGATGCGTTAGATTACATATTTGAAGGCACAGAAGCCACACAAGACGTTATCGACAAGCTTGATGTTGCTATACGCACAAATTTATGCTTGAAAGAAAACCGTTGAGGGTACGCCAGAACAGCTTGAAGCGGTACGCAAGGGCATAATCGACATGACGACCGTCGGCATTAACGGTCACGGCGCAATTCCGCAGACGACGGCGGAATTAACAGAGCTTGCGGCGGCAGGCGGTCAGCT
>CAYUSE010000208.1:0-675 GCA_964447095.1 uncultured Lachnospiraceae bacterium
TGTTGTAAAAGATATAAAGTAAAAGGTAAAATTCGGTATTTTGAAGCTTCTAAATGATTAATACAATATCCGCGAAAGAGATTTTATAAGCGCGGAAATTGAAGCTGTTCCCGCGTTTAAGGCAAGAAATATAGGTCTTGACGAAAGCTTTATCGGGGCTTACGGTCAGGACGACAGAGTATGCGCATACACTACAATCAAGGCGATTTTTGACGCAAAAAACATCAAAAAAACAGCCGTTGCGCTTCTTGTTGATAAAGAGGAAATCGGTTCGGCAGGAAATACCGGAATGCTCAGCGCGTTTTTTGAAATGGCTGTTGCCGAGCTTGTTGAAAAGGTAAACGGAAGCTGCTCCGTTACAACGCTTAATAAGACACTTGCAAATTCAGCGTGTATGTCGTCTGACGTAAGCGCGGCGGTTGACCCGAATTACGAGAGCGAATTTGAGAAAAACAACTCTACCTTTGCAGGCTGCGGAATGGCTCTTGTTAAATATACAGGCGCGCGCGGAAAATCAGGTTCATCTGATGCAAATGCGGAATTTGTATATAAAATATGCAAAATCATGGATGAAAACAATGTAATCTGGCAGACGGGCGAGCTTGGCAAGGTTGATCACGGCGGCGGCGGAACAATCGCTCAGTATGTCGCGAATCTGAATATGGACGTAATAGA
>CAYUSE010000208.1:685-2958 GCA_964447095.1 uncultured Lachnospiraceae bacterium
TTCAATGCACTCGCCTTATGATTTTACTTCAAAGGCGGATGTGTATATGGCATATAAGTCATATATCGCCTTCTATGAATGTATGGTTTGATAAACGAAAAACGGCTGCCTCAGCAGCCGTTTTTTGGATTGATTTTAAGTTCAGCAACTCTTTTAATTATTCTCTTATATAAATTCCCTGCTCCTCGATATAATCAAGAATATCCTGCACAGCCTCCTCGGGCCAATTCGGCGACTTCTCTTTCTCTTTATCCGTATCCTTTTTTGTATTCTTTTCATCTGCCATAGTAATAAAGCTCCTTTGAAATTTATTTTAGCATACATTCGTCAGAAAAGCAAGAAAAACGGTTTGACAACTTAAAAAAAGTGTAATATAATAAAATAGATAAGGAGGCGGTAAAAATGGCGATTACATTTGAACAGACAATTTCGGCGCTTTTACGCTCGAAAAAATATACCGCGCTCCGCGATATATTGATAACAATTAACGAGGCAGATTTGGCAGTGATTTTTGCCGAGCTTCCTAAGGACTGTCTGCCTCTTCTATTTCGTCTTTTGCCAAAGGATTTGGCGGCAGACACCTTTGCGCTGATGGAATCAGACAGTCAAGAGCTTTTAATCAGCGGTTTTTCCGATAACGAGCTTAAAGAAGTATTTGATGAGCTGTATGTCGACGACGCGGTTGACATAGTCGAGGAAATGCCTGCCAATGTTGTAAAACGTATTTTAGCAAATACTAATCCCGACACACGCAAAATCATAAATGAGATTTTACAGTATCCCGAGGACAGCGCAGGAAGCCTGATGAGTGTCGAATATATCAGCCTGCGTCCGCAAATGACGGTAGATGACGCAATTAAGCGCTTCAGGCGCACTATTACAAACACTGAAACAATTTACACCTGCTATGTCACGGATGACAACAGACATTTGCTCGGATATATCTCCGTCCGAAGCCTGCTTCTTGCAGAACCCGATGAAATAATATCGGAAATAATGGAAACAACTCCGATTTGCGTTAAGACAACCGATGATAAAGAAGATGTTGCAAAGATGATGGGCAGATACGACTTTGTTACAATGCCCGTAGTTGATGATGAACTGCGGCTTGTAGGAATTATCACGTTTGATGACGCTATTGATGTCATGCAGGATGAAACAACCGAGGATATTGAGCGAATGGCAGCTATCAATCCGACAGAGGAATCATATTTCAGCACCTCGGATTTTAAGCATGCAAAAAATCGAATTGTCTGGCTTTTAATCCTCATGCTATCAGCAACCTTTACAGGTAAAATTCTCGATTATTACGAAACTGCTTTCAGCGCACTGCCGATACTTGTCGGATTTATCCCCATGCTTATGGGTACGGGCGGAAACTGCGGTTCACAAAGCTCTACAATGATTATACGAGGCATGGCAATTGACCAGATACACCTGAAGGATTTTTTCAAGGTGGTCTGGACAGAGCTTCGTGTATCGCTTATAATAAGCGTTACGCTTGCCGTTGTCAACGGCGCGCGTATTTTGATTATGTATGGAGATAACCCGCAAAAAATGGCTCTCACGCTCGTTATAAGCCTATCTATAGTTGGGATTGTAATTGTGTCACAGATTATAGGCTGTTCTCTGCCTATGCTTGCAAAAAAGCTGAAGCTTGACCCCGCGGTCATGGCATCACCGCTTATTACAACAATCGTCGACGCCGCTTCAATTTTTATTTATTTTAATATAGCAATTAAATTTTTCAGTTTATAAACAAAAAAAGACCGATGCACTGCATCAGTCTTTTTTATTTTATTAGTCTACCAACTCAAGAATTGCCATCGGCGCAGCGTCACCGCGTCTTGGACCTAACTGCATAATTCTTGTGTATCCGCCGTTTCTGTCGGCATATTTGGGAGCAATCTCGGAAAATACTTTTGTTACAACATCTTCCTTAGTAATGAACTCCAAAGCCTGACGGCGTGTATGCAAAGTATTTGCCTTGCCAAGAGTAATCATTTTCTCTGCTAAGCTTTGCGTTTCCTTTGCTCTTGTCAAAGTAGTTTCAATTCTGCCCTTTTCCAAAAAGCTTGTTACGAGATTACGAAGCATAGCTTTTCTCTGGTCTGTGGGAAGATTTAACTTTCTTGTTCCCGGCATAACTTATTACCTCCTATTTAATCTTCTTCTTTCTTTAGATAAAGACCTAAACCGTTTAATTTGTTTATGACTTCTTCAAGCGACTTTCTTCCGAGATTTCTTACCTTCATCATGTCCTCCTCGGACTT
>CAYUSE010000209.1:0-2936 GCA_964447095.1 uncultured Lachnospiraceae bacterium
TAAAGGTCGGCGTATCGGCAAGACATGTGCATCTTTCGCAGGCTGATTTGGAAACCTTATTCGGTAAGGGACATGAACTTACCGTGAAAAAAATGCTTATGGGCGACCAATTTGCAGCAGAAGAATGTGTAACGCTTGTAAGCCCGTCACTCCGCACAATTGAAGGAGTGCGAGTTTTGGGACCTGTCAGAAAACAGTCGCAGGTTGAGGTGTCAAGAACAGACACGTTTAAATTAAAGGTAAGCCCGCCTGTTCGTCCTTCGGGAGAATTAAAGGGCAGCGCGCCGATGGCGCTTGTAGGACCTAAGGGCAGCGTATTTTTAAATGAATGCTGTATTATAGCAAACCGTCATATACACATGACGCCTGCTGATGCGGCAAAGTATGAACTAAAGGATAACGATATTGTTGATGTGGAAATAGAGAATGAGAAGCCGACACGTTTTTATAACGTTCAGGTTCGCGTTAGAGAAGACTTCAATACGGAGATGCACATTGACACAGATGATGCAAATGCCTGCGCAATTAAAACAGGCGATTGTGTCAGAATTTTAACCAAGTAAATAACATCTAAAAGGATGATAGAATATGTTAATTGGAAGAGTATATGGAAGCGTTGTATCAACGCATAAGCTTGAAGGTCTTGTCGGCTATAAGTTTATGCTTGTGCAGTGCATTGAAAACAATAAGCTGATAGACAAATTTCTTGTTGCGGTTGACGGCGTAGGCGCAGGAATGGGCGAGGATGTAATTATTACGGAGGGTTCAAGCGCGCGTATGGCGCTCGGCAAGCCTGACGCGCCTGTTGACGCGGTTATAGTGGGAATTTTGGACGAAAAACAGTAGGAGGAAGCATCATGACATTCGAAGAGCTTCAAAAAATTGTGTATGACGCGGGAATTGTCGGCGCAGGCGGCGCAGGATTTCCGACTCACAGAAAATTTTCCGATAAGGTCAAGCAGATTATTGTAAACGCGGCAGAATGTGAACCGCTGATGATGGTTGACCATCATATTTTGGAAAAGCATTTGCAGGCGCTTGTTGACACGCTGAATTTATTGATTGACACGCTCGGCGCAGACGAGGCGATTATCGGAATTAAGGGCAAAAATATGCACTTGCTTGATGCTAAAATTGTAGCGTCATTAAAAGGCACAAAGATAAAAATCAAAGAAATTCCGGATATTTATCCTGCCGGCGATGAAGTTGTTTTAACGTATGAAACAACAGGTAAAATTATCCCTGAGGGCGCAATCCCGGTTATGGTAGGCGTTATGGTAATAAATGTAGAAACGGTCTACAATATTCATAAGGCGGTTACGGAAAACGCGCCTGTGACAGAGAAATACATAACAATCGGCGGCGACACGAAAGAGGATATAACCGTAAAAGCGCCGATAGGAATTAAAATAAGTGAATTATTGGCAGCGGCAGGTTATACCAACCTTGAGGATAAAGAGGTAATAAACGGCGGACCTATGATGGGCAAGCTTGTTGATATTGAAAACGATGTTGTTACAAAGACGACAAAGGGGCTGCTTATATTCCCGAAAACTCATTCGATTATTCAGCGCAAGAAAATGCCGATTTCAATGACATTAAAGCGCGCCTCAGCAGCGTGCTGTAACTGTACGATGTGCAGTGATATGTGTCCGAGAAATCTTTTGGGATATGATATTCAGGTACATAAAACAGTCCGTGCGGCTTCGCACAGCGAGGTGAATGATTCGGAAGCGTTTTTGCAGTCGGCTCTATGCTGCGGCTGCGGTGTTTGTACAGTAATCGGTTGTCAGCAAATGCTTGACCCGCAGAAGATTTCAATGGAAATCAAAGGCTCGCTCGGTAAGCACGGTTTAAAGCGTCAGAACAATAAGGCGCCTGAAAAAGTGCGTGATATAAGAGCGTCAAGACTTGTTTCTTCGGCAGTGCTTATTGATAAGCTTGGCATAAGGAAGTATGTTAAGGACAAGGTCGAAAGACGAAATGTTAAATTCGCTCCGAAGACTGTATATATTGAGCTGAAACAGCATGTAGGAAAGCCCGCGTCGGCGACTGTTAAGGTCGGTGATAAGGTGAAAATCGGCGACGTTGTCGCAAGAACGGCTTATGAGGATTTGGGAACGACAATGCACGCGAGCATAAACGGAAAAATAAATGCGGTAACCGACAGGTTCATTATTATAGAAAAGTAGGTGACAGACAGTGAAATCAATAGGTTTAGTTGAAGTAAAAAATATATCCAAGGGTATTGTAGTTACGGACGAAATGCTAAAGAGCGCCGGCGTAAATCTGATAAGCTCAGGCGCGGTTTGTCCGGGCAAATTTGTCACCATAGTAGGCGGTGAATTATCGGCAATCCATGCGGCGGTTGACCGTGCAGAGCTCATAGCGGAGGATGCGCTGATTGATAAGTTTGTAATCGGCAATCTCGGAGACAACGTGTATGAGGCTGTCTGCGGAACGGCGAATGTAAAAGAGCGCAAGGCTCTGGGAGTAGTTGAAACATTTACTGCGGCGAGCGCGATTGAAGCTGCCGATGCGGCTGTTAAGTCGGGCGATATTGAGCTTATTGAAGTTCGTGTCGCAAGAGGTATGGGCGGCAAATGCTTTGTTACAATGACAGGCGATGTAGCAGATGTAAAAGCCGGCGTTGAAGCAGGCGCGAGAATTGCGGCTGACGAGGGCGTACTGATAAACACCGAGGTTATTGCAAATCCTCACCCTGAATTATGGGAAGCTGTAATGTAAAAATACGGAATGATACTGAAAAAGCGTTTAGGAAAAACCTAAACGCTTTTTTGCTATTTACAAGGATAGATTTTGATAAAATCTATTGACAAAGACCTTTTATAGATATATAATATAAATAGAAAAGGGCTGGTCATGAGCAAGCTCATTGCTCGCCCATGCAGCCCGGGCAAGACCTCAAACGGTTA
>CAYUSE010000210.1:0-2935 GCA_964447095.1 uncultured Lachnospiraceae bacterium
AGAACACTGTTGAATTTGTGGATAACTATGACGGCGAAATGAAGGAACCGTCGCTTTTGCCGGTTGCATTCCCGAATATTCTGGTAAATCCTAATCAGGGTATAGCCGTCGGAATGGCGAGCAATATATGCTCGTTTAATCTCCGCGAGGTGTGCGAGGCGACAAAGGCATATATGAAGGACGAAAACACTGATATTATAGATATTATGCCCGCGCCTGATTTCCCTTTGGGAGCTGATTTAATCTATAACAAAGAGGAAATGCAGAAAATTTATGACACAGGAAGAGGAAGCTTTCGTCTCAGAGCTAAATATGAATATGACAAAAAGAACAATTGCATAGAAATATACGAAATTCCTTATACGACTACCTGTGAGGCGATTATAGGTAAAATCATGGAGCTTATAAAGTCGAATAAGCTGAAAGAAATTTCAGACGCGCGTGATGAAACGGGACTTGACGGCTTTAAAATAACGATTGATTTAAAACGCGGAACAGACCCTGACGCGCTTATGACGAAGCTTTATAAATTAACTCCGCTTGAGGACAGCTTCAGCTGTAACTTTAATGTGCTCATAAACGCTCATCCGATGGTAATGGGCGTTAAGGAAATATTAAAGCATTGGATAGAGTTTCGTATGGGCTGTATCAAAAACAGCCTGAAATACGATATTGATAAGAAAAGTGAAAGACTTCATCTTTTAACGGGTCTTAAAAAGATATTGCTTGATATTGATAAGGCTATATCAATTATTCGTCATACGGAGTTGGAACAGGATGTTGTTCCCAATTTGATGGCGGGTTTTGATATTGATAAGATTCAGGCGGAATATATAGCGGAAATAAAGCTAAGAAACTTAAATAAAGAATATATTATAAACAGAACCAATGATATTGAAAAGCTTATGGAGGAGCTGGAGGAGCTAAACCGAATACTCGGAAGTGACAAAGCGGTTAAAAAGGTAATATCCGACCAGCTTACTCAGATAGCAAAAAAATATGGTCAGGACAGACGCACTCAGCTTATAAGCGGTGACGATTTGCAGGAGTATAACGAAAGCGAAGTAATTGACGATTACGCTCTTACAGTATTCTTTACAAAAGAAAATTATTTGAAGAAAATTTCAGCGGTGTCGCTGCGTTCGAGCTCAAATGAGCATAAGCTTAAAGAAGATGATGTGATTTTACAGACTATTGAAACGACGAATAAGTCGGAAATGCTGTTTTTCACAAATAAATCAACCGTCTATAAAATGCGTACTTATGATATGCCTGACGGCAAGGTAAGCGCGATAGGCGAGTATCTGCCCGGAATTTTGGGGCTTGATGCTGACGAAAAAATATTATATACGGTAGTTACGACTGACTATAAGGGTATGATGCTGTTTTCGTTTGAAAACGGAAAAATGGCAAAGGTTGAGCTTAAAAATTACGCAACAAAAACAAACCGTAAGAAGCTGATCGGCGCGTACAGCGATAAATCACCTGTATGCGATATACGTCTTATTGGAGAAGATACGGATATGATTTTGCTTTCGGATAATAATCGCGTACTTTGCGTAAATACTGAAAAAATTCCGCTCAAAGCAACGAAAAACACACAGGGTGTTCAGGTTATGACGTTGAGGAAAAAGGGCTCAAAGCTTGTTAAGGCTGAGGAAGTAAGTATGACTTCAATAGAAAATCCCGACAAGTATAAAACAAAGAATATTCCCGCAGCAGGCGGAACTCTTAAATCGGAGGATACACAAATAAGTCTGCTGGATTAAAAGAAAGGCAGGTGCATCAAAATGCTTACAAACGAACAAAGAGAAAGGCTTGAGGAAAAATTCCGCAATGAAGCCGAGGATTTATATAAGCCGTTTTCAAAGGAAGCGTTTAAAAAATACAATGTAAAACGAGGACTGAGAAATGACGACGGAACAGGTGTAATGGCAGGACTTACATCAGTTGGAGCGGTTGTCGGCTATTATATTGACGATGGTGAAAAAATTCCGATGGAGGGACATCTGCGTTACCGCGGATATGATATAACAGACCTTGTAAGAAACTGTGAGGCAGAAAACCGCTTTGGTTTTGAAGAAGTTGCATATCTGCTGCTGTTCGGGCATTTGCCTACAGAGCAAAAGCTTAAAGATTTTTCGGAGTTTATAGGAAACGTCAGAAAGCTTCCCGATGGTTTCGCGGAAGATATGATTTTAAAAGCGCCGAGCAAAAATATCATGAATAAAATGGCGAGAAGCGTGCTTGCGGCGTATTCTTACGACCCAAATCCCGATGATATAAGCGCGGGAAATATACTTCGTCAGTCGATTGAACTGATAGCGAGATTACCTGTTATGGCGGCTTACGGCTATCAGGCAAAGAGCCATTATCATGACGGAAACAGCTTATATCTGCATTCTCCGCAATCAAATCTTTCGACAGCGGAAAATCTTTTGTATATGCTGCGTCCGGATAATAAATATACCCGAGAAGAAGCGGAAATGCTTGACGTTATGCTTATGATTCACGCCGAACATGGCGGCGGTAACAATTCCGCGTTTGCCACAAGAGTTGTTTCCTCGTCCGCAACCGATACATATTCGGCAATAGCGGCTGCTATCGGCTCTTTAAAAGGTCCGCGTCACGGAGGAGCAAACGCGAAGGTTATGGGCATGATGGAGGAAATAAAAGAGCAGGTAAAGGACTGGGAGGACGAGGACGAGGTAAGCGCGTATCTGGAAAAAATACTTAATAAGGACGCGTTTGACCATGCCGGACTTATCTATGGAATGGGTCACGCAATTTATACCTACAGCGACCCGAGATGCTTGCTTTTAAAGGAAAGAGCCTCAAAGCTTGCAGAAAAAAATCCCGAATATTTAAAGGAATTTAATTTGTATAAGCTTGTAGAAAAGCTGACACCCGACGTCTTTGCGAGAGTGAAGAATAA
>CAYUSE010000211.1:0-2932 GCA_964447095.1 uncultured Lachnospiraceae bacterium
AAGACTTGTAGACGGAAGCACTCTTATCCCTGTACGTCAAATCGGCGACGCGCTCGGTCTTAAAATTTATTATGATAAGGAATATGACAGCGTAGTGTGCTCATACGGCAAGAATGAAATCATATTTAACGTGGGAACTACATACTGCACAATTTTCGGCGAAACAGCTTATGCTCCTACAGCTCCATGCTATATAGACGGTTCGATTTATGTCCCTGTAAGAATTTTGGCAGAAAGCGTAAAATCCTCAGTCACGGTATTTGACGGCGGCGATTATATGGATATTATTCTCGGAGCTTCGCCGCTTGTTGAGGAATTCAGAAATTCCACTCCCGTAAACCGCGAAGGAATTGACAGCCGTACCGACTATCTTATATGGGTAGATAAGACAGCTTTTAAAACGCGCGTTTATATGGGTTCACAATATAATTGGGAGCTTATAAAAGAATTTGACTGCGCTATAGGCGCTGAGGAGTCGGAAACTGTAACCGGAGAATATGAATATATCGAGAGAATATCAAGCTGGGATTACGATACATATTATGTCGGACCCGTCATGCGTTTCTTTAACGGCTACGCTCTCCATTCAACGCTTCTAAATTACAGCGGCGGAGAATATGACGGAACAGTCGGCGCAAAAGTATCCCACGGCTGTGTACGGCTTCATCCTGAAGATATGAATTGGCTGTGCGCTTATGTTCCTCTGAAAACGAGGGTTTATGTAACGGAAGAATAATATACACTAAAAAAGACCAAATCGGATGATTTGGTCTTTTTTTAAAACATATCTGCCGCAAATACTATTCCAAGCGCAGCAAGAAGAAGCTTATCGTCGCAGTTATCCATCATCAGCATAAGAATGACGACAAGCAATATTATATCGTCGCTTTGCAAATTATCGAGAAAACCGCCTTTTTTTGGGGGTTCTTCATGATGAGGCTTTGGAAGATTTGGCTCTTCCTTTTTTATCGCCTCAGGCTTCCTCTCGCTTTTGTGACTGACAGGCGTCGGCATATTATTGACGCTGTAACTGCGATACATATACACACCCTCCTTACATTTTAAACAATTTTGAAAGCTTTGTAAGATTAAGAAGCTTTACCGCGGAATCAATCGACCTTTGTCTGCTCTGCCGCATATACGGCTTCAGAGACATAAGCAGATTTGAACGCGGGTCGCTTCTGCTCGTACTCAGTCCGTCAACTATATTCTTCATTTGCATCAGATATT
The DNA here is from genome assembly GCA_964447095.1 of uncultured Lachnospiraceae bacterium. Taxonomy (GTDB): domain Bacteria; phylum Bacillota; class Clostridia; order UBA1381; family UBA1381; genus JALEPO01. The sequence goes on from CAYUSE010000211.1 coordinate 1,231, forward strand.
CCATGCTGTCGTCACCCGGCACATTATCGCCTCCTGATGAAAATGAATTCATCACATTTTTTATTTTATCCTCCGCATTGTCGCCTAATATATTTTTAAGTGTATCCATTGCGTCTGCCATAATATCACCGCCCTTCAGTGCTATAATTTATTTATAATGTTTTTTAAATCCCTGCCCGACATGCTTGATACCGCTCTTTTTATATCATTTGTACTGAGCTTTGAAAATTCCTGCATCAGCTTTTCCTTATCGCCTCCGTTTAATTGTTTTTTCAGACGGCTTCCCTCCGCCGAATTTAAAAATGCGTTGATTTCACGAAGTTGATTTTGGTCAAAGCTTTTTATAATATCCTGCATTTTTTTATTCATTTTCTGCCTCCTTAAATAATATGGTTTTATTATCCATTATATGTCAATGCCTAAAAAAAAGAGCATGTCCATAGAGTTAGCCATGTAAAAACTCTTCCTTATGTATGCGCTATGTAAAAAATGCACTAAATTTTACTTGATTTCCCGAAAAATATATGATAAAATGAATAAAAAAATAAATTTAAAACGAACGGGGGTACATAACATGGATTTTATCAAAAAAACAGCGGATTTTGACCTTGTAAGCTTTGGCGAGGTTATGCTAAGACTTTCTCCGCCAAACAAAGAGAAGATTTCTCAAAGCGAGACCTTTGAAAAGAACTGCGGCGGTTCAGAATTTAACGTAGCTTCAGGCGCGGCAAGTCTCGGCATACGCGCCGCAGTTGTAACAAAGCTTCCAAAGAACAAAATGGGACACTTTATCGCGCGCCGTATCCGTTACGGCAATGTCAGTGATGACTATGTAATCTGGGATAACAGCGACGAAAAGAGACTCGGTATTTATTACTACGAAAGCGGCGTCTATCCGAGGAAATCAGCCGTCGTTTATGACAGAGCAAACGCATCGGTTTGCTCGCTTAAATTATCAGAAATTCCTGATGATATTTATAACAAGACCCGAGTATTCCACATAAGCTCAATATCCTTGGCACTTGACCCGAATTTACGCGAAACAGCGCTTGCCATGATTAAGCTTATGAAGAAAAACGGCGTTGCAATTTCCTTTGATGTAAATTACCGCGCGTCTTTATGGAGCGAGGAGGAAGCAAGAGAAGTCATAGAAAAAATATTCCCTCTTGTTGATATTCTGTTTGTATCCGAGGAAACATCAAGAAGAATGCTTCAAAGAACAGGTACTCTTGATGAAATTATGATGGGTTACGCAAAAGATTACGGCTGTAAGATTGTTGCTACAACGCGCCGTGATGTTGTCAGTCCGACAAAGCATAACTTCGGTTCGAGAATTTATTATAACGGCAAATTCTATGAGGAACCGCACTATGAGAATATTGAGGTTATTGACCGCGTAGGCAGCGGCGACGCTTATGTTGCAGGCGTGCTTTATGGAATACTCTCGGGCGGCGATATTGAACGCGCAATGTCTGTCGGAAACGCGCTGAGCGCAATTAAAAATACTGTTTCCGGCGATATGTCGATAAGTTCTATGGATGAGGTTGACGCAATTATTAAGTCGCATCATTCAACAGGAAAACAAGATGAAATGGTAAGATAAACAACAAAAAATCAGCAGGAAGTTTTTGTCCTGCTGATTTTTTATATCAAATTTTTCCTTTTTAAATCCATACAGATAAGCTCCTTTGCGCAGCTTATA
>CAYUSE010000212.1:0-2893 GCA_964447095.1 uncultured Lachnospiraceae bacterium
CAGTCTGAAACCGTTTGGCGTCAGGCTGATGATTATCAGGTTCCGCGTATGATTTTCGTTAATAAAATGGACATCATGGGCGCTGATTTCTATAACGTTGTAAACATGGTTCATGAAAGACTTCATGCAAACGGTGTTCCTATTCAGCTTCCTATAGGCGCAGAGGATACCTTTATCGGTATTATCGACCTAATGAATATGGACGCTGAAATATATGAAGATGAACTTGGAACAAAGTTCCATAAAGAAGATATTCCGGAGGATATGAAAGAAAAGGCTGAGGAATATCGTCAGGCAATGATAGAGGCTATATGCGAAACCGACGAGGATTTGCTTGAAAAGTTCTTGGGCGATGAGGAAATCTCAGTAAATGAGCTAAAGAAGGCTTTGAGAAAGGCTACTATCAACAATGAAATCGTTCCTATGCTTTGCGGAACAGCTTACAGAAATAAGGGCGTACAAATGCTTCTTGACGCTGTTATTGAATATATGCCGTCTCCGATTGATATTCCTGCTATTAAGGGTGTTAATCCGGATACAAATGAAGAGGACGAAAGACCGTCATCAGACGATGCTCCGTTCTCAGCATTGGCATTTAAGATTGCTACAGACCCGTTTGTTGGTAAGATTTGTTTCTTCCGCGTATATTCGGGTATGGTAAACGCAGGTTCTTATGTTCTTAACGCCTGCAAGGGTCATAAGGAGCGTATGGGAAGAATTCTTCAGATGCACGCTAACCACAGAGAAGATATTGATGTATGTTATTCGGGCGATATTGCCGCTGCTGTTGGTTTAAAGAACACAACAACAGGAGAAACTCTTTGTGATGAAAAGCATCCGATTATTCTGGAATCAATGGAATTCCCGGAGCCGGTTATCCGCGTTGCTATCGAGCCGAAAACAAAGGCAGGTCAGGAAAAGATGGGTATCGCGCTTGCAAAGCTTGCAGAAGAAGACCCGACCTTCAAAACCTATACGGACGACGAAACAGGTCAGACAATTATCGCCGGTATGGGTGAGCTTCACCTTGAGATTATCGTTGACAGACTTCTTCGTGAATTTAAGGTTGAAGCAAATGTCGGCGAGCCTCAGGTTTCCTATAGAGAAGCAATCAAAAAAGAAGTTAATATCGAGCATAAATACGCTCGTCAGTCAGGCGGTAAGGGTCAGTACGGTCACGTATTGCTAAAGCTTGAGCCTCTTGAGGAAGGCGGCGGATATGAATTCGTAAACGCTATCGTCGGCGGTGCTATTCCTAAGGAATATATACCGGCTGTCGATGCAGGTATTCAGGGCGCTATGCAGTCAGGTGTACTTGCAGGCTACAACGTTGTTGACGTTAAAGCGACACTTTACGATGGTTCATACCATGAAGTCGACTCTTCGGAAATGGCATTTAAGATTGCCGCTTCAATGGCGTTTAAAGAGGGTATGAAGAAGGCAGATCCGGTTATTAAGGAGCCTATCATGCTTGTAAACGTAATCGTTCCGGATGATTACCTTGGTTTTGTTATCGGCGACTTATCATCACGCCGCGGTATGGTAAAATCACAGGAATCACGTTCAGGCGGTGTTACGCAGGTAACTGCTGATGTTCCGCTTGGTGAAATGTTCGGTTACGCTACTGTTCTTCGTTCAGGAACACAAGGTCGCGGTCAGTACACCATGGAGCCGTCGCATTACAGTGAAGTTCCAAAGTCCATTCAGGAAAAAATTATGAACGAAAGAACAAAGAACTAAAATTTTCAATATATTTTAAAAAAACACTTGATTTTTTTAAGAAAAAATTGTACAATAGTGTTACTAATGTAATAATTTTTAATTTAAGGAGGAATTAAACAATGGCAAAAGCTAAATTTGAAAGAAATAAGCCGCACGTTAATATCGGTACTATCGGTCACGTTGACCATGGTAAGACAACTCTTACAGCGGCTATCACAAAGGTATTGGCTCTTAAGGGTCAGGCTCAGTTCGAAGCTTACGATATGATCGATAAGGCTCCGGAAGAGAGAGAAAGAGGTATCACAATTTCAACAGCTCACGTTGAGTATGAAACAGACGCTCGTCACTATGCTCACGTTGACTGTCCGGGACACGCTGACTACGTTAAAAACATGATTACAGGTGCTGCTCAGATGGACGGCGCTATCTTGGTTGTATCAGCAGCAGACGGTCCTATGCCTCAGACAAGAGAGCATATCCTATTGTCAAGACAGGTTGGCGTTCCTTACATTGTTGTATTCATGAACAAGTCAGACCAGGTTGACGATCCCGAGCTTATGGATCTTGTTGAAATGGAAATCAGAGAGCTTCTTAACGAGTATGAGTTCCCCGGTGATGATATTCCTATCGTTGCAGGTACAGCTCTTGGCGTTCTTGAGTCATCATCAACAGATATTAACGCTCCTGAGTACAAGTGCATTCTTGACCTTATGGATGCTGTTGACAGTTATATTCCGACTCCGGACAGAAAAGCTGATCTTCCGTTCTTGATGCCTATCGAGGATATCTTCTCAATCACAGGTCGTGGTACAGTTGCTACGGGTAGAGTTGAGAGAGGTCAGCTTAACCTTAATGACGAAGTTGAAATCGTTGGTCTTACAGACGAGAGACGCAAGGTTGTTGTTACAGGTATCGAGATGTTCAGAAAGCTTCTTGACTACGCTGAGGCAGGCGACAACATCGGCGCACTTCTCAGAGGCGTTCAGAGAAACGAGATTGAAAGAGGTCAGGTTCTTGCAGCTCCCGGCACAATCAATCCGCACACAAAGTTCAAGGGTGAGGTTTACGTATTGACAAAGGACGAAGGCGGCCGTCATACACCGTTCTTCAACAACTACAGACCTCAGTTCTATTTCAGAACAACTGACGTTACAGGCGTTATCACTCTTCC
>CAYUSE010000213.1:0-2886 GCA_964447095.1 uncultured Lachnospiraceae bacterium
AACCGACAGCTTTCTTATATTACCACATCTCTTCCACTTTGTCAACACTTTTTTTCATTTTTTTTTACTTTTTTGAGGATTTTTTTTGACATACCATATCTTGTATGATTTTATTGAAATCATCACTAAAAACAACAATCATAAAGTTGTCCAAACAATCATATTCTTTAACATAATATGAAGGAGGAAAATAATATGTGCTATGATTATAACAGATTAAAAAACGAAATTGAGCTTCTTACAAAAAATTACGATATAATAGAAGCCTTTTCAATCGGACAAAGTGTCATGGACAAAAACATTCCATGCCTAAAGCTTGGATTTGGCAAAAAAAAGTTATTTTTAAGCGCCGCATATCATGGACTTGAATATCTGACATCGGCTTTTTTAATGAAGTTTCTTACAAAAGCCGCAGAAGAAGCTGATAATGAACCCTTAAACCGTCTTTTACAAAAAGTTACAATATATGCTGTGCCAATGGTAAACCCGGACGGAGTAGATATTGCAATCCACGGTCTTGATATTACAAATCCTCACCACAGACGTCTAATAAGTATGGTGGGAATACACAGCTTTAACACCGTGTGGCAGGCAAATGCCCGGGGAGTAGATATAAACCATAATTTTGATGCCAATTGGCAAATGATAACTGATTATCCTTTACCATCAAAATACGGCGGTGAATATGCGGAGTCCGAACCCGAAACCCGCGCCATTACTGAATTTGCGCGCAAAGAAAAGTTTGATATGCTGATAGCGTTCCACAGTCAGGGCAGAGAAATTTATTATGACTTTGACGGAATGGAAAGCAAACGCAGCGAAGAAATTGCCGAAAAGCTCGCCGAAGAAAGCGGCTATGCCGTATGCCGCCCGACGGGAACGGCAGCATTCGGCGGCTGTAAGGATTGGTTTATCAAAGAATTCGGAAAAGAGGGCTTCACCGTTGAAATAGGCTCAGGCGAAAATCCCCTGCCGATGTCAGACCTTGACAATATATATGAAGAAAACAAAAAATTGATTTTGAGAGCAATGGAGGAAATATAAAAAACAATGGACTGTTAATCAGTCCATTGTTTTTTATGATTTAATGTTATTTAATTTTCTTAACAAGTCTTGCAAGCATTGTAGCTGCCTGTGCTCTTGTTGCGCCCTCTGCCGGCTTAAAGCTGTATGTGCCGTCCTTGTCGTTCTTGAAGCCGTTGATGATTTCAAGAGCAACTGCCGTGTCAACATCTGCCTTTGCCCATGCCGAGATTGAAGCCGCATCCGTAAACGCATTATCGGAAGCAGAAACCTCTATCTTCTTGTAGTTTGCAGCCGATGCTACGATTGAAGCCATTTCTTCTCTTGTTATAGGCGTATCAAGCTCGTCTTTTGTATCAACCTTGATTGCGTCGTTAACAAGCTTAGCCTCTTTTGCAGCCTTTACAAACGGAACCGCCCAATGCTCGCCGTCAGCAGCCGCGCCCGCATTAAGACCTAATGCTGCTGAGATTAGCTTAACAAACTGACCTCTTGTTACAGAACCCTCAGGCTCAAATGTTGTCGGTGTCATACCATTGATGATACCAGCCTTAGCCATATCTTCAATATCAGCCTTAGCCCAGTGACCGTCAATATCTGTAAAGCCATCCTTCTTTGAAGGTGTTACCGCACCCGCTGCGGGAAGCGCAGCCTCGCTGAAGTCTGCCGCATTATAGCTGTTTGAAACAAGCTTGCCGTTAACCTCAGGCTGTGTTTTATACTGTGAATCAGCAATCGCATCATTCATATACCAGCTGATATGAGGCGGCTGATTATAGCAGTTAGAATATACACCTGATGAATTTCTGTAAATATCATCGTGAGCTAATGTATAGAAGTTATAATCTGTAGGAATAGTTGTTGTATAAACTCTCAAAGCATACTTCTTTACAGTCTTTGTTGCTGTAACATCAACCTTTCTGTATTCCTGCTTTACGTCATCCCACGTACCGGTAAAGGTCATCTTTTCTTCGCGGGGCTCTTCACCGATAACCGCGTAAGTTACAAACTCTTCTCTCCAGTCACCGATAATATCTCCCTGCGCGTTTATATTACCCTTTGTCGAGTTGATTGAATGTGTACCCTCGGGAACAAACAAATCCTCAAACTTTGAAGCGCCGTCATTCCACTTTGAAATAACTATTTCCTTGCCCGCGCCTCTGTGATCCTGAAGCTCATCCTGAAGGTCGCCGTCCCAGTAAATTCTTCCGTTCATGGAAGCCTTCAAATCGCCTGTTTCGTTGCCCTCGTTATCCCAGTAGCCTGACGAGCCTGCGCCCCACATTACATAATACTTGTCTTTATAGCCTATGTTTCCTACCATACCACGGCCTGTATCCTTTATACCGTTATGAAGCTGATAAAATTCACCCGTCTTTGCATTCTGAATTGAAATACCCCATGCATGTTCTGTTTCGCTTGCGCCGGCTGCCGCTGCCGCCGCTGAATTTTTGAATATTGTTTTGTCTGTAATGAAAGGCGAAAGCTGCGGGCTGTTAAGCTGGAATACTTCCCCGCCCGGAGCATAGTCCTCGTAAACCTTTACAAACTCAAGGCCTTCCTTTGTCGGGTCAAAATCGCCAAGATGCATAGCGTCGCCATGCTCCTGGAAGGTACACCAGAGAATTGAACCGTCATCGTCCCATGTCTATGCGCCGTAAAGGATTTCGTCCTTGCCATCGCCGTCAACGTCGCCTGCTTCCATCTGATGGTTACCCTGACCTATATACTTGTTCAAATCAGCGCTTGACGAAGTATCAAACGACCAGTCCTCCGTAAGCTTGCCGTTTCTTAAGCTTACAGCAATAGCACCCGTGCGTCCGTTAGGATTTGAAATGTTTTTACCGAAGTAATAACCTCTCG
>CAYUSE010000214.1:0-2878 GCA_964447095.1 uncultured Lachnospiraceae bacterium
TACTTTTTATATCGCTTAAAATCGGTTTGTAATTTTTTGAGCAGAACACAACGCAGTCCACCTTATCGGGCGTTAGCTCATAACGACTAACCTTGTTTGTAAATAAGGGATTGCGTGATAAAACATATCCTTCTTCAAAGCGTTTTAACAGCCAGTTTGTATAATATTGTACACTGTCGGTTCTGCCGCCTGTATTGATAATCATAAGTTTTCCTCCGTGTTATATTGTTAAATAATAATCGTTAGTCAAATATTGTACTTTTATTATAGTATAAATTTTCCGAGCTGTCAACAAAATATTAAAAAAGCAAATCGCTTATTTTAGCAATTTGCTTTTTCTAATCCTGCTTGACAGACAATCTATTATTCTTTATCTGCCAAAATGCCTTTTAGTGAAGCTGCAAGACCTGCCATGCCCTGAATTTCTGATGGTATAATAATCTTTGTCGCCTTGCCGTCAGCAGCCTTTTCAAACGCTTCAAGTGATTTGATTGTAAGATAGCCTTCTGTAGGAGCTGATTCGTTAATTCTTTTGATACCCTCAGCAACGGCTGACTGAACAGTCAGAATTGCTTCAGCTTCGCCTTCTGCCTCGCGGATTGCCGCCTGCTTTTTCGCTTCAGCGCGAAGAATTGCGGATTCTTTTTCACCCTCGGCTATCAAAATCGCCGACTTCTTATCGCCTTCCGCTCTTAAAATACTTTCGCGGCGTTCTCTTTCTGCCTTCATCTGACGTTCCATAGCGTCTTGGATTTCTTTAGGAGGCATGATATTTTTAAGCTCAACTCTGTTTATCTTTATTCCCCACGGGTCTGTTGCCTCATCAAGAATAGCGCGCATTTTTGTATTTACAGTATCACGAGATGTAAGTGTTTCATCAAGCTCCAAATCACCGATTATGTTTCTCAATGTTGTTGCCGTAAGATTTTCTATAGCCATCATTGGGCGTTCTACGCCATAAGTGAACATCTTCGGGTCGGTAATCTGATAATAAACAACCGTGTCAATCTGCATTGTTACATTATCCTTCGTAATAACGGGCTGCGGAGGAAAATCCACCACATGTTCCTTTAAATTTACCTTTTTCGCAATTTTGTCGATAAACGGAATTTTGATGTGAAGTCCCACGCTCCAAGTTCCGTTATATGCGCCGAAACGCTCTATAATATACGAATGTGCCTGAGGTACAATTTTGATATTTGCAATGATTACCAACAATATCAAAACAATTAAAATAAATAATACAACCATGATTATTCTCCCTTCATTTTCACTATCAGCTTAACGCCTTCTACTTTTTCTACTATGGCAAGACTGTCTTCGGGAATTACACAGTTATCCGAGCTCCTTACCGTCCACGTCATGCCGTTTACTTTGCCTTTTCCTCTTCCGTTTATATTATCAACAGTTTCCGTTATCAGTATTTCCTGACCTGCTAATATATCAATATTGGTTTTTGTGATTTTTGGTTTTAGCCACTTCATTGAAATCGGTCTCAAGCAGCATAGCGACAGTATAGATAATATTAAAAATACTGTCATTTGAATAGCAAAATCAAATCCTAAAAGTTTTGCTATAAGCCCTCCGACCGCTCCTATGGCAAACCATACACTCACAAGCTGATATGTTGCAGCTTCAAGAACACCAAATACAATCACTGCGGTAATCCAAATAAATTCAAGCGTCATTTGAAATCCCTCCTATCTCGGTGCGAACACTTTACATATCCATTGTAGCATACACGGAACAAAAAATCAATACGTCAATCACAATTTTCCGGCTTTATCATATAATGAAGTATAATAAAAAAACAAGGGTGTGATGAAATGGTTAATCTCTGTATGAGCGGCTGTGTGAAAACCGTTGGACTGACAGCTCTGGCGTTTTGTCTGGGTGTTGTTGCAGGGTTGTTTCTTCCTGTTGCGGTTCTTGCCGTAATCGAAACGATTTTACTTGTACTGTTCGGCTGGTTATGTTTGTTTAAATGGTAAGGAGGTATTATTGTGAAAATTGTTGTTATGAAAATGCCAAAATGTCTGCGCGGGATTGTTAAAGCAATCTTCAAAATGTAAATACATAAAAAATCTAACAGAAAAAGCCGATCTGTTAGATTTTTTTATATTTTATGTATTTGCTGTGATACGTTCTTAATACATTTCCTTTATCATCTGCATATAATTAAGCTTAGTAAATCCCAATTGCCCATACAGGCTGAGCGCAGGATAATTATCTTCAACCACTTCAAGCCTGAAACGCTTTGCATGACTATAGGTTTTAAACACAAAATCAAAATACTGCTTTGCTATTCCCTGCTTCCTGAATTTATCGTCAACATACAAATCAATAATCTGAACGCATACGCCTCCGCATTCGGTTTCAAAATATTGAGTGATAAATCCAAAGCCTGCTATTTCACCGTTTACGTCGAATACATATCCATCCAGAATATTATTTTCCGATACTGCCGTTTCAATCGAGTTTCGTATATTTTCCCACGGTATTTCATGGCATACCGCATCGCTGTAATAGAATTTTTTAGCCATTTGCTCCACTTCGGGAACATGGCATTTTTGCATTTTCTTAATTTCCATGTTTTAACCGCCTATCTGGCACTTAAGCCCCGAATGCTTTGCGACCTCAAGTAATCTGTTCATATACTCGTTCGGCATCGGCTCAATATGACTCATGGTATATTCCCTGTTGAGTCCCTCATATTTACCCTGTCCGAGCCTGTGATACGGCAGAAGATGAAGCCGTTCAACTCCCGGCAGTGTCGCCGCAAAATCCGCGATTGAGCGGATTTCCTCGGGCGTGTGATTAAAGGTCGGAATTACGGGAACGCGTATTATTAGATTTACCGCGCCAGACTCCGCAATTT
>CAYUSE010000215.1:0-2873 GCA_964447095.1 uncultured Lachnospiraceae bacterium
CGTGAATTATCTGTTTTCCGACTTCAAAAAAAGGAACGGCTATAAGCGTTCCTGTGAATTATCCCAAATTTACGGGCTGTACCGCCAGAATTACTGCGGCTGCGCGTATTCCAAAGCGGAAGCAGTACGGCGGGAAAAGGAAAAATCGGCATTTTAGCCGATTTTTTATTCCGCGCAAATTTTATCTGCCATTTCGCGCACCATATCAAGGCTTATGCCCCTGACCTGCGCGAGGTCTTCAATCACGGTAAAACTGCCGTGTTCCGCGCGGTAGTCGATAATTTTCTGCGCAGTTTTCTGACCTATTCCGTCGAGAAGCGTCAGTTCCCCGGCAGTCGCCGTATTGATATTTATCCGCCCGTCGGGCATCTGACCGCTTTCTCCCATATTTTCCTGCACCGCGCTCTCGTCTTGAGTAATTGTTTCCACTACAAACGGGTCACCCTCAAAATGCTCAATTACCATTCCCGCGCTGCCGATTGCAATAAATAAAATCACACCCAAAATAATTTTTACGCCCTTATTTTTCTTCATTCGTTTTATCCTCCGTATTTTTTCACATATTCACGCGCGTTTTCGCACGCCATAAGCCCCGACATTACACACACGCCGCTCGCTCCAGCGTCAATCGCAGACTTTGCGTTTTCGGGAGTAATTCCGCCTATCGCATAGACGGGAATTTTGACCGAATTGCAGACCTCGTTTAAAAATTCAAGTCCTCGCGGCTCCAAACCCTTTTTACAGTCGGTTCTGAAAATATGCCCCGCCGTTATATACGACGCGCCTAAGCTTTCTGCCAAAGCCGCCTCGTCAGCCGAATGAACCGACGCTCCGACAGTGTCAAAGCCCGATATATCCGCCGTTTTTAAAATGTTCAGCGGCAGATGTATTTTTTTTACGCCGAGCTTTTTGGCAGTATTTAAAAATGTATGCAAAATTATGTCGGGCGCAAATTCCAAAACACGTTTTGCAAGCGTTTTGTATTCGCTTTCCGACAAATCCTTTTCGCGCAGAATTATCGGAATATTCAAATCATTTACTTCTCTTAATCTCACCAAAAAATTATCGCATAATTTTCTGTTTGAAACCGAAATTATATTAAACATAGACATAGTCGCTCATTACGGGCTGTAAGCCCTGTTCCTCAATCGCGCGGTACACCTCGTCAACATTTCTCGGGTCGGAAATTTCAAACTGCTCGTCGCCCTTTTTCTCACCGCTGTGCTCGCCTATTCCCGTTGACACGCCCGCGCTGATTTTTGTCGCCGCGATTTTTATTATATTGTTTCTGAAACGCTCGCATTCGCGCGTTGAAATCGTGATGTTTGAAAACGGCATAAATAATCTGTATGCGCAAACCACCTGCAAAAGCTGTTTTTCGTGCACGTCCTTCGGATTTATTTTGTCGTTGTTTATAATCGGTCTTAACCTCGGACACGAAAACGCAATCTCCGCGTGAGGATATTTCCTTTGCAGCAAATACGCATGATACCCTGTTGCAAACGCGTCCTTTCTGAAATCATCAAGTCCCAGCAGCGCGGCAAAGCCGACGCCGCGCATACCGCCCAAAATCGCGCGTTCCTGCGCGTAAAAGCGGTACGGGAATATTCTTTTGTGTCCCGCCAGATGCAGCGTTTCGTATTTGTCGCTGTTATATGTTTCCTGAAAAACTGTCACAAAATCAACGCCGCACTCGTGCAGATACGCGTACTCGTCACTGTTGACGGGGTAAATCTCAATTCCCACGACCTTGAAATATTTCCGCGCGATTTTGCACGCCTCGCCTATGTATTTTATGTCGGACATTTTTCTGCTTTCGCCCGTCAAAATTAAAATCTCCTGCAAGCCCGTTTTTGCGATTGTCTGCATTTCCTTTTCAATTTCCTCCGCAGTGAGCTTTGCGCGGTGAATTTTATTGTGACTGTTAAAACCGCAGTAAATACAGTAATTTTCGCAGTAATTCGCGATATAGAGCGGAGTGAACATATAAATCGAATTGCCGAAGTGCTTTCTTGTTTCCTCCTGTGCCTTCTCTGCAACTTGCTCTATCAAAGACAAAGCGGCAGGTGATAACAGTGCCTTAAAATCTTCGGGCGTTCTGCTGTCATTTTCAAGCGCGCGGATAACGTCATTGGCAGTATATTTATTGTAATCGTAATTATCCATTGCAGATATGACCTGATTTAAAATATCGGATTTTATAACCTCCATATCGGGAAGGTATTCCATGTGATTTGTTCTTTCAGCCATGCTTTAGTCCTCCAAAAATCCCGTTAAAGGCGACGACGCACTTGCGCCCTTTTCCTTAATTCTGCCAAGTCCGCTCAGATACGCCGTTCTGCCCGCCTCAATCGCTTGCTTAAACGCGCTTGCCATAGCGGGTACGTCGCCCGCCGTCGCAATCGCGGTATTCGCCATAATCGCCGCCGCGCCCATTTCCATAGCCTCGCACGCCTGCGACGGTCTGCCTATTCCCGCATCAACAATAACGGGCAGGTCAATCTCGTCAATCAGAATTTGGATAAATTCCTTTGTGCAAAGTCCCTTGTTTGAGCCGATAGGCGCGCCGAGCGGCATAACAGCCGCCGCGCCCGCGTTTACAAGGTCGCGCGCAAAGTTCAAATCGGGGTACATATACGGCATTACGACAAAGCCCTCTTTTGCGAGGATTTCCGTCGCTTTTGCCGTTTCGTAGTTGTCGGGCAAAAGATATTTTGAGTCCCTTATACATTCGATTTTTATAAAATCGCCGCAGCCGACCTCTCGCGCAAGACGCGCAATTCTGACAGCCTCCTCCGCCGTTCTCGCTCCCGAGGTATTCGGCAAAAGCGTAACGCCTTTCGGTATGTAGTCGAGAATATTCGCGACGTCGC
>CAYUSE010000216.1:0-2844 GCA_964447095.1 uncultured Lachnospiraceae bacterium
TTTTCTTAAACTCCTCGTCAACAATCGTATTTTCAAGCTCTTCGCGTGTTTTTAAACTTAAGCATCTGTATGCGTAGCCCAAATGCATTTCAAGAACCTGACCGATATTCATACGCGAAGGTACGCCCAAGGGGTTAAGCACAATCTGCAGCGGCGTTCCGTCCTCAAGGAAAGGCATATCCTCCTGCGGCAATACACGTGATACGACACCCTTGTTTCCGTGACGTCCCGCCATCTTATCGCCGACAGAGATTTTTCTCTTCTGAGCGATATAGCAACATACTACCTGATTTACGCCCGGTGACAATTCGTCGCCGTTTTCGCGCGTGAATTTCTTAACGTCTACTATGATACCGCTTTCGCCGTGAGGAACTCTTAATGAAGTATCTCGTACTTCTCTTGCCTTTTCGCCGAATATCGCACGGAGAAGTCTTTCTTCAGCCGTAAGCTCCGTTTCGCCCTTCGGCGTTACCTTTCCGACAAGAATATCGCCAGAGTGAACCTCCGCGCCTATTCTTATAATACCCTGATCGTCAAGGTCCTTCAAAGCGTCATCTGAAACATTCGGAATATCTCTTGTTATTTCTTCCGCGCCAAGCTTTGTATCTCTTGCTTCACATTCATATTCCTCCATGTGAATTGATGTAAACACATCATTTTTAACAAGCTCCTCGCTGATTAGGACGGCGTCCTCATAGTTATAGCCTTCCCATGTCATAAATCCGATAAGGATATTTTTACCAAGAGCCAATTCGCCGTTATCCATAGCCGGACCATCGGCTATTACGTCGCCCTTTTTAACCTTTTCGCCTTCTACGACAATAGGTCTTTGATTTATACATGTGCTCTGGTTTGAACGTGTAAACTTTATAAGCTTATGATTATGCTTTGCTCCGCTCTCGCCTTTTATTACAATTTCGTCGGCGCTTACCTTTTCAACTACGCCATTCTCTTTTGCAATGATAGCCGAACCGGAATCCTTCGCAACCTTATGCTCAATTCCCGTTCCGACGATAGGCGAGTCGGTTGTCAGAAGCGGCACTGCCTGACACTGCATGTTTGAACCCATCAGCGCACGGTTAGCGTCGTCATTTTCAAGGAACGGAATACATGCCGTAACAACCGAAACAAGCTGACGAGGCGAAACGTCCATATAATCAATTCTGTCAGGAGTTACCTCGACAATTTCATCACGGTAACGAGCCGAAACCTTACGGTCAAGGAAATTACCTTTACTGTCAAGAGGCTCATTTGCCTGAGCTACTATATAGTTATCTTCTACATCGGCAGTCATATAAACAATCTCGTCTGTTACTCTGCCTGTCTTTTTATTTACCTTACGATACGGAGCTTCAATAAATCCGTATTCGTCAATTCTCGCAAATGTTGCCAGAGATGTAATAAGACCGATATTAGGACCTTCAGGCGTTTCTATCGGACACATTCTGCCGTAGTGCGAATAGTGAACGTCGCGGACTTCAAATCCGGCTCTTTCACGCGACAGACCGCCGGGACCTAAAGCTGAAATTCTTCTCTTATGTCTTAACTCCGCAAGAGGGTTAGGCTGGTCCATGAACTGTGAAAGCTGTGATGAACCGAAAAATTCATTTACTGTTGCTATAATCGGACGAATATTTATAAGCGAGGACGGAGTGATAATTTCAAGCTCCTGAACCGACATTCTCTCGCGAACCGTTCTTTCCATTCTTGCAAGACCAATTCTGAACTGATTTTGCAGAAGCTCGCCAACACATCTTAAACGGCGGTTGCCCAAATGGTCAATATCGTCAATCGAGCCTGTACCGTTCGCGAGATTGATGCAGTAGTTGATTGACGCGAACATATCGTCCGTCGTTATATATTTCGGGCTTAATTCCGAAATTCTTTCTTCAATCTGCGCCTTTGCGTCCTCGTCGTTTTCCGCGTTTTTGAGGATTTCCTCCAATATTGAGCGGCGGACTTTCTTTTCTCTTATATCGGAAACGTCAAAATCAACATATTCCGAAAGATAAACCATGTCATTTGAGAAAACTCTTACTTTTCTTTCTTCGATTATCAAATCTACCTTATTAACGCCCGCTCGTTCGATTTTTTCCGCCGTTTCGGCATCTATCGTATTGCCCTTTTTCGCGAGGATTTCACCCGTTCTCGGGTCTACGATATTTTCGGCTGTTATTTTTCCTTTAATTCTTGCGGAAATGGCAAGCTTTTTATTGAACTTATAGCGTCCCACTCTCGCCAAATCATAACGCTTGGGGTCAAAGAACATATTAAACAAAAGCGACCTTGCGTTTTCGACGTTGAGCGGTTCGCCCGGACGAAGTCTTTTATATATTTCAAGCAAGCCCTCGTCTGATGAGGTTGATATATCCTTTTCGAGTGTCGCGAGTATTCTCTCGTCCTCGCCGAACATATCTATAATTTCAGCGTTCGAGCCAAGACCCATAGCGCGTAAAAATACGGTTACGGGGAGCTTTCTTGTACGGTCAATTCTGATTGAGAATACGTCGTTTGAGTCTGTTTCGTATTCGAGCCACGCGCCGCGGTACGGAATAACAGTCGCTTTATAAAGCGGCTTTCCCGACTTATCGCGTTCAAACTCATAATACATTCCGGGGGAACGGACGAGCTGGCTGACAATAACGCGCTCCGCGCCGTTTATAATAAACGTGCCCTGCTCCGTCATCAGCGGAAAATCTCCCATAAAGATTTCCTGTTCCTTAATTTCACCTGTTTCGGTGTTGAGAAGTCTTACGCTTACCTTTAAAGGCGCGGCGTATTTTGCGTCTCTTTCCTTACATTCCTCAACGGAATATTTTGAATTGTAATCAAGATGGTAATCAA
>CAYUSE010000217.1:0-2840 GCA_964447095.1 uncultured Lachnospiraceae bacterium
GACGAGAACGGCGATAGCCGTTCGAGCGCGATTAAGCAGGTCGCGTCGGGACGTTTCGGTGTGCATATTCACTATCTGCAAAATGCGAAAGAAATTCAGATTAAAATGGCGCAGGGCGCAAAACCGGGCGAGGGCGGTCATCTTCCCGGCGGAAAGGTTTATCCGTGGATTGCAAAGGCAAGACATTCGACCCCGGGCGTGGGACTTATTTCACCGCCGCCGCACCATGACATATATTCAATCGAGGATTTGGCGCAGCTCATTCACGACTTAAAGAACGCCAACCGCGACGCTCGGGTTACGGTAAAGCTTGTGTCCGAGGCAGGCGTCGGCACAATAGCGGTCGGCGTTGCAAAGGGCAGAGCGGACGTAATTCTTATTTCAGGCTTTGACGGCGGCACGGGCGCAGCTCCGAGAACAAGCGTGCGTCATGCAGGACTGCCGTGGGAGCTTGGCGTTGCCGAAACTCATCAGGCGCTTTTGATGAACAATTTAAGGAACAGAGTTGTAATCGAAACGGACGGTAAGCTCTTAACGGGACGCGATGTCGCCGTTGCCGCATTACTCGGCGCAGAGGAATTCGGCTTTGCGACAGGTCCGCTTATCGCAATCGGCTGCATTATGATGAGAGTATGTAATCTCGATACTTGTCCTGTCGGCGTTGCAACGCAAAATCCGAAGCTCCGCAAGCGTTTTTGCGGAAAGCCCGAATACGTTGAAAACTTTATGAAGTTTATTGCCGAGGATTTAAGAGAATGGATGGCAAAAATCGGCGTGAGAACGGTTGATGAAATGATTGGTCACGTTGAAAGACTCAGCCAGAAGAATATAGAAGACAACTGGAAAGCGAAAGAGGTTGACTTGTCGTCGCTGCTCTATCAGCCAAAAATCTGCTCGAACGATTATGAAAGATACCACAACGTTATGCAGGACCACGAGCTTGAAAAATCGCTTGATATGAACACCTTGCTAAAGCTTTGCGAGCCTGCAATAAAGGACGGCAAGAAAATCGAGGCGCGGCTTGAAATTACAAATATTAACCGCGTAACAGGTACGATTTTATCGTCGGAAATTGCAAGAGCGCACGGCGAAAAGGGCTTGCCCGATGACAGCATAAAATTAAGCTTTGTCGGAAGCGCGGGTCAGAGCTTCGGCGCGTTCCTCGCCTCGGGCGTTACAATGCGCCTCGAGGGCGACAGCAACGACTATATCGGAAAAGGTCTATCGGGCGGCAAGATTATTGTCGTTCCGCCCGAGGACGTGAAATTCAAGCCGAGCGAAAACGTAATTATAGGTAATGTCGCGTTTTACGGTGCGATTAAGGGCGAGGCGTATATCCGCGGTATCGCGGGTGAGCGTTTCTGCGTAAGAAACTCGGGCATGACGGCGGTTGTCGAGGGTATCGGCGACCACGGCTGCGAGTATATGACAGGCGGCTGCGTTGCGGTTATCGGCAAGACAGGCAGAAACTTCGCGGCAGGTATGTCGGGCGGTATCGCCTATGTTTACGACAAGGACGGCGATTTTGACAAGAATTGCAACAAGGGCATGATTGCGATTGAAACGCTGGCGGATAAGGACGCAGACACTTTGAAAACCATGCTTGAAAATCACGTTAAATATACGGGCAGCGACGTTGCCGAAAATATCCTTAAAAATTGGGATAAGGAGCTTAAAAAGTTTACCAAGGTAATTCCGAACGATTATAAAAAGGTAATCACCGTACTTGACGAGGAGCTTCAAAAAGGCACGGACAGGGACGCGGCAATGTTAATCGCTTTCGAAAATGTGACAGGAAAAAAGGTTGAAATAGCTTAAAGGAGGACTTTGAAAATGGGAAAACCAACAGGATTTTTAGAATATCAAAGACAGCTTCCCGAGGACAGACCTCCGAAGGAAAGAATACAGGATTGGGACGAATTTCACACGCATTATGACTTGGCAAAGCTGCAATTACAGGGCGCGCGCTGCATGGACTGCGGCGTTCCGTTCTGTCATACGGGAAAACAGATAGGCATAACATCAATGGGCTGTCCCTTAAACAACCTCATTCCCGAGTGGAACGACCTTGTTTATCACGGCAATATTGACGAAGCTTACAGACGCTTGTCGCTGACGAGCAATTTCCCCGAATTTACGGGACGCGTATGTCCCGCGCTTTGCGAGGGCTCGTGTACTTTGGGTATGCACGACCCTGCGGTTACTATTAAAAATATCGAGTGCCATATTATTGACACAATGTTTAAAGAGGGCAAGGTAAAGCCGCGTTTTCCGCAGAAATCAACGGAAAAGCGCGTAGCCGTCGTAGGCTCGGGCCCCTCGGGACTTGCGTGCGCCGACCAGCTAAACCAGATGGGACACCGCGTAACGGTATTCGAGCGCGCAGACCGCGCGGGCGGACTGCTGATGTACGGAATACCGAATATGAAGCTTGACAAAAAGATTGTCGACCGCCGTATTAAGCTTATGGAAGAGGAGGGTATTGTGTTTAAATGCAATACCGAAATCGGCAAGAATTACCCTGCCGTAAAGCTTGTAAACGAGTTTGACGCGGTGGTTCTCTGCACGGGCTCGACCTCGCCAAGACTGTTAAACGTCGGGGGCGCGGACTTAAAGGGCGTGCATTACGCGGTGGACTTTTTAAAGGCGAACACAAAGAGCCTTTTAGACTCCAATCTAAAGGACAGAATGTATATAAGCGCCAAGGATAAGGACGTTATTGTTGTCGGCGGCGGCGACACGGGCACGGACTGCGTCGGAACGTCAATCCGCCACGGCTGCAAAAGCGTAACGCAGCTTGAAATTATGCCCGAAATGTCGGAAACAAGGCTTCCGAATAA
>CAYUSE010000218.1:0-2840 GCA_964447095.1 uncultured Lachnospiraceae bacterium
AAACCGCAGAGGGCGGCAGAAAAATCGCAATTTTGGGCGATATACTTGAAATGGGTGATTATGCGAAGGACGCGCATTACGATTTGGGAAAAGCTGTATTTAAAAGCGGTGCTGATATGCTTATAACGGCGGGTGAAAACGCCGAATATATTGCAAAAGGCGCAATTGACAGCGGAATGAAGGCGGTTTATGCATTTCCAAAAACGCTTGATGTATGCAGTTATGCAAAGGATACAGTAAAAAGCGGAGATGCGGTACTTATAAAAGCATCGCACGGCATGAGATTTGAAGAAGTTTATAAAGCAATAAAGGAAAATCAATAAATTTACAGGAGGAAAAATCACGATGGAAATATTATCAGACCTTGTAAAAATGGGCGCGCTGCCGTTTATAATTGCATTTGCAATTACGGCGCTGTTGGGACCTGTGTTTATACCGTGGCTTCACAAGCTGAAATTCGGTCAGGAAATCAGAGAAGAAGGTCCGAAATGGCATCAAAAGAAGTCAGGAACGCCGACAATGGGTGGAATAATGTTTATTTTGGGAATAGGTATAGCAGTACTCGCATGCACTGTAATTTTTTCCATTAAAGGCACTCTGGACGCGCGTACAATAAAACTTGCGCTGATATTTTTAATTTCTCTCGGATTTGGAATAATCGGATTTGTAGACGATTATATTAAAGTAGTAAAAAAACGTAATCTCGGACTTACGGCATTGCAGAAATTTACTCTTCAGCTTTTGCTGACGATTGTTTATGTAATTGTTTCGTATGCGATAGGCGATTTGAATACGGCTGTAGCACTTCCGTTTACGTCATTCGTGTGGTCAATGCCTGTATGGCTCTATATTCCGTTTGTGATGTTTATAATGGTGGGCGTGGTGAACGCCGTAAATCTTACGGACGGGCTTGACGGCTTGGCGTCAAGCGTGACATCGGTTGTCGCAGTATTCTTTATGCTTGCGTCCGTGTGGCTGGAATACATCGGGGTGACATATATGTCAGCCGCGGTTTTGGGCGCGCTTCTGGGATTTCTGATTTACAACAAATATCCGGCTAAGGTTTTTATGGGTGATACAGGCTCGCTGTTTTTGGGAGCGGCTGTCGCGCTTATGGCGATTGAAACGCGGCTTCATATATATTTGATACTTGTGGGATTTGTTTATTTTTCGGAAACGCTTTCGGTAATCTTGCAGACTGCATATTTTAAATTTACAAAGAAAAAGTACGGCGAGGGAAGACGTTTATTCAAAATGGCGCCGCTTCACCACCATTTTGAGATGTGCGGCTGGAATGAAAAAAAGGTTGTAGGCGCGTTTTCGCTTGTAACACTTATATTATGCGCAATATCTTTGATTGCGGTTATATTGTTTATCTGAGTATGATTTGAAAGGGGCAGGGGCTAAGATATGGCAGCGTCAAAAAACGGTACATACAGACGAAGTGTGCACGCGCGCGCGGCAAAGACTCGCGCAGAAAATGAACGGAAGAAGAAAGCGGCTGAGGCAAAGCTTACGGGTGAAATTGATTATACCTTTCTTTTTCTTGTAATACTGCTTTTGTGCGCAGGTCTTATCATGCTTCTTTCGGCATCTGCTCCTGAGGGAAGCAAGCTTCATGACGATTCGTATTTCTTCTTTAAAAAACAGCTTATATGCGTTGCTTTGGGGCTTGTCGGAATGTGGGTAATTTCAAGAATTAACTACGGACGCTACAGGGCGTATATACCGCAGATAATGTTTGTCTGCACGCTGTTGCTTCTGCTTGTATTGATACCCGGAGTAGGCGTGTCGCATAACGGTTCAAGACGCTGGCTTAATACGCCTATAATCGAGGTTCAGCCCTCGGAGTTTATGAAGCCCGTTATAGCGATGTATTTTGCGCTTTTAATCGAACGCGGAAAATATGACTTAAAAACATTGCAGGGCAATTCCGTATTTTTAGGAATTTTACTTATTGTAATTGCTCTTTTGATGTTTGAAACGCATTTGAGCGGCTCAATCGTAATTGCAGGTATTGCGATAACCGTTATGGTGGCAGGAGGAACTCCTATTAAACCCAT
Source organism: uncultured Lachnospiraceae bacterium (assembly GCA_964447095.1). Classification (GTDB taxonomy): domain Bacteria; phylum Bacillota; class Clostridia; order UBA1381; family UBA1381; genus JALEPO01. Next base: position 2,064 of record CAYUSE010000218.1, read on the forward strand.
TATTATAGGTTTGCTTATAGTACTTCCGATAGGCATTATCGGCGTACATGCGCTGAGTCCCGTCCGTTGGAACAGAATTATGAGCTTTATGCATCCGTTTGACGATATGCAAAATACAGGTTATCAGGTTGCTCAGGGACTTTATGCGATAGGCTCGGGCGGAATTTTCGGACTTGGTTTAGGTCAGAGCGTGCAGAAATACTCGTATTTGCCAGAACCGTATAACGATTTTATTTTTGCGATTGTCTGCGAGGAATTGGGACTTGTCGGCGCGATTGTTGTAATATTGCTGTTTACGGCGCTGATTTTAAGAATTATACGAATTGCCATGAACGCGCCCGATTTATTCAGCTCGCTTACCGCGATTGGTATAGCGGCGCAGATTGCGATACAAACTATGCTTAATATCGCCGTTGCTACGTCAAGCGTACCGAATACAGGTATTGCGCTGCCGTTTTTCAGCTACGGAGGTACAGCGATTTTGACGCTGCTTTTGGAAATGGGCGTCTTGCTTAATATTTCAAGATACATGAAAATAAAGGATTAGAAAGAAGGATATACTTATGAGAGTGATATTTGCTGGCGGAGGGACGGCGGGACATATCAATCCTGCAATTTCTATTGCTGATTACGCAAAAAGCCGTGACAACAATTTTGAAGCCTTATTTATCGGAACAAAAGGCGGTATGGAAACAAAGCTTGTTCCGAAGGCAGGATATGAATTGAAATTTATTGACATTCAGGGCTTTGACAGAAAGCATATCATGAACAATATAA
>CAYUSE010000219.1:0-2223 GCA_964447095.1 uncultured Lachnospiraceae bacterium
CGACTGAATACCTGCACGGATAATCTCCGACATATACGCGCCGCAGTTAAGAGCAAGACAGATTGTACCTGCCTGAAGAGCGGTGAGAGTTATGTTTCCTATTCCCCAGATATTGTTAAAAAGATACGGCACGCCGAAAAATACAAAAAACGCGAGAACTATCATCGGTACTCCGCGTATAACGTCAACAAAAATTGAAGAAATAATGTTGCATATTTTATTTTTTACAACGCTCAGCATACCGAAAATCAATCCGAGAATGCATGCAAAAAATAATCCGCAAAGAGCAAGCAAAAGCGTTTGTCCCATTGCGCGCAAAAGCAGCGTTCCGTAATTGCTTATTATTTGAACCATTGTTTAAAATAAACCCCTTTCATGCAAAACAAACCGTGTAAATACACCGCAGGGCGGGATGTTTTCATTCCGCCCTGCTGCGCTAAATACATTAAACCGGAGCTGCACGTCAAATTTTATCCGTTATTAGCCGAGATATTTTGCGATAATCTCGTCATACTTGCCGTTAGCCTTGATGTTTGCAAGACCTGCGTTGAACTTATCAAGAAGTTCCTGACTGTTCTCGTTAAAGATTGCAAAACCGTAAGGATTACCCTCGTTTTCCGTGCCCTCAACAATCTGAAGCTTCAAATCGCCGTCCTTGATTGACGAAGCCATAATCGGCGTATCCTCGAAGCAAGCTACGTTCTGACCGCCTGCAACTGCCTGATACATTGTCGGCGAATCCTCGAAATATGTAAGCGTAAATCCGTACTGATCCTTTAAGCTCTCTGCATAAGTTGCGCCCTGTGTACCTGTCTTAACGGCAACATTCTGACCTGATAAATCCTCAAAGCCTTTTATTTCTGAGCCTTCTGCAACTGCCATACACTGTGTAGCGTCATAGTAACCGTCCGAGAAAGTCCAGCCTGAAGCCTTTCTTTCGTCTGTGATTGAAGCTCCGGCAATCATACCGTCTGCCTGACCTGCCTGACAAGCCGCGATTGAAGCGTCCCAGCCAAGGCTCTTCATTTCATATTCAAAGCCCTGGTCTTCCGCGATTGCCGCAACGATGTCAACATCAATACCTACGAAGTTGCCGCTTGCATCTGTGTATTCAAACGGCTTAAATACTGTATCTGTAGCAATAACCCATTTCTTTCCTGTTGTGTCTGCATTTGTTGCAGCATTGTCTGATGCTTTCTGACCGCATCCTGCAAGTGAGGACACAAGCAATGCTGATGCTGCCAATACTGTAAGTAATTTTTTCATAATTTTCTTTCCTTTCTATAATACCGTTTCTCCTCTGCCTTTTTGCAGAGGGATATAATAATAATACACCAAAAATTGCTAAATGTCAAGAACAAAGCGATAGGATTGAGGATTTCTAAAAATATCGTTCGATTTCCTCTAATGCGGATTTTTGCCTTGACAGCGCGTATTCATAAAGCGGCGTGTATGACGGAGCGTTCCAGCTGTTCGGGTATCTTTTTCTGTGCTCTGCGCGAAGCGGTTCAAGTATGTCTGTAAGCTCGTCCATTATAGGCGATATGGTGTCATACGAAAAATATTGTTCAATGCATTCACGGTACCGCGTCTCGAATTGAGTTCTGAAATCTTCATTTTTTAAGAGTGACGCAACAAATTTTTGCATCAGACACGGCTCGTCGTCCAAAAGATAGCCAAGCGCGCCTGTTTTGTCATTTTTCCAGTGTTTAAGCGCCTCTTCGCCTATAGAGCCCGTGTATATGACATTATTTTCCAGACTTTCAAATGTGCCGTCCATATCGGAAAGTACCCATCTCCAGCGTCCGTCAACCGCATTTTCCGGATTTTTGTTTTTCCAGATTTTAATATTGTTAAACGGCCAGTCGGTATTTTCAAAATAAATATTTACCGCATAAAAATCGATTAAATTGTCAATATCGAAATATTCGAGAGCCTGCTCATAATTTTCCGAAACTGACATATCGTTGTTTATTACAAAGTAGAATTTTTCGTTAAAGTCCTGTAAATCGCTTTCTTCGCCCTCGCTTAAATCCGCGCGGTCGCGGTCGTCTGATATTTCAACCATTGCCGCGTCAATAGTGTCAAAAAGATTGTAATGCGATTTGAAATAATTATCGCTGTAACGCTCGCGGATTTCATGAACGCCCCAATATTCACCGTTTATAAACACAATCGCATGCTGTCCTGCAAGTGTATCAACATTAAGAGGTTCTGCTATTT
>CAYUSE010000219.1:2233-2813 GCA_964447095.1 uncultured Lachnospiraceae bacterium
TATACCAATCGTCGCCGGCATTTTTAAGAATAATCGATTTATATGAATCAATAGCGTCACCGTTATTGTCAACTGCTTTGCCGTTAAAGAAATCATATTTGAATTTCTTTTCCTTGCCGTTTGCAAAATCGGGATTTTCTCTTGCATAAACCCTAAGCGATTTTTGCTGATATTTTCTTGTAAACGCGCCGTTTATACGAAGCCCTGCCGTTTGAGAAATGACTTTTTGACCGTCCTTGTCAAACATTTCTATGTAAGCGTCCCTTTCCCAATCCGAGCCCTTGTTCGCGCAGTTTTGCGGAGTATAAATGCCGGTTGATTCATCGAACAGGTTTTCCTGCGGAGTTACAACGGAAACAATAGGAAGCTTATAGCGCGTAAATATATTTTTTGCGATAAAATATGAATTTACAGCCGTTGCGGTTGAATTTCCGCTTTTGTCAAAAGCCTTCGCTTTTACAACCGTTCCCTTTAGAATTTTTGAACGGGGAGTAATAAAATCCTCGTCCGCTGTTCGGATATTTGTAATTGCGTTTTCTTCAAAGGTGCTGTCCTTGATTTCAGTCGGGGCTGAGTAATG
>CAYUSE010000220.1:0-2808 GCA_964447095.1 uncultured Lachnospiraceae bacterium
GAAGTTGCTGTCTTTTTTGTTGCTTTCTCTCATGCTTTATGGTATAATATTTAATATATAAACAGTAATTTTCAAATTTGAAAGGAGATAGAACTATGGAGAAAAAATTAAAAATAATAATAGAAAACTGTCCTCAAAATCATAAATGTCCTGCCGTAAATGTTTGTCCTGTCGGAGCATTAAGCCAGAAAGATTTTGAAGCGCCTGAAATAGATTATGACAAATGTATCCGGTGCGGTAAATGTTCAAATTTCTGCCCTAAAAAAGCATTAGTATTGAACTATTGACAAATGATTAAGCGTGTGCTACAATGATATTATTAGCAAGGTAACATATAAAACAATTGGAGGAATAAGTTTATGGGCAGGGATATTCTTTTTAAAGCGGAAGACTTTATTTTTTCGTACAGAGTTGGCGGATTACTTATAAAAAACAATAAAATATTACTCCAGAGACCTAAAAATGATGACTTTGCTATTATTGGAGGTCATGTATCAAGCCTTGAAACAACCGCAGAAACATTGAAAAGAGAATTTGCGGAAGAACTCCATGCAAAAATTGAGATAGACAGTTTATTTGCGGTTGGCGAGGTATTTTTCCCGTGGGGACAAAAACCATGCCATCAAATTTGTCTGTATTATAAAGTTCATTTGCTGAATGATGATGATATACCGTCAGACGGTTCTTTTCATGGATATGATGATTTAGACAATGAAAGAATTGACTTGGATTTTTGCTGGGTTCCGTTAGAAAAGTTAAAAAATGGATTAAAGGTATATCCGTTGGAGCTGATACCGCACATTTTGAACGATAGTAACGGAATTGTACATTTTATTTCAAAGCAGATTTAATTATTCAAATTATATCGGATAGCGGAAGCATTGCATTGGGTCTTGCTTCTGCTTATTTTTTGTGGTACAATAAAAAATGAGAGAATATGCAACCTTTTGATATTTTGGACGGTATTTGTAATAGAGGGAAAAGAGAGGAGAGAAACAAAATGAAAAAAATTACAGCTATGGCGGCGGCACTGTCGCTTATTGCGTCACTGTTCATAAGCCCGATTGCGCGCGCGGACAGTGCTCCTGCGCAGATGGAATATCTCGGCAGGGGAACGGTCGCAGTCAAAACAAAGGACGGAGTATATCTGTCGTGGCGGCTTTTAGGCACGGAAAACTATGACACCGCGTTTGACGTCTACCGTGACGGCAGAAAAATTGATACAGTATCAGACAGCACAAACTATATCGACGCGCAGACAGGCACGAGCTATACGGTTGTTCCGTCGGGAGAACCCGTATCGTCGGGAAAGGCGGTTACGGTTTGGGATAACCAGTACATAACAATACCGCTTGACAGACCTGACGGCGGAACAAGTCTTGACGGCGACACTTACACATATTCGCCAAATGACGTCGAGCCTGCTGATGTTGACGGCGACGGTGAATACGAGCTTATATTAAAATGGGAGCCGTCAAACTCGTTCGACAGCGGCAAGGACGCGCACCATAATGGAAATGTATATATAGACTGCTATGAGATGGACGGCACAAAGCTGTGGCGAATTGACATGGGTATAAACATAAATGCGGGCAATCACTTTACGCAGATAGCCGCTTATGATTTTGACCTTGACGGTAAGGCTGAGCTTGCAATGAAAACTGCGCCCGGCACAAAGGACGGTAAGGGGAAGTTTGTATCAGAAGCTTCACTTATTGACGAGATAAAAGCTACAGATAACACTGCTGATTACCGTCACAGCGAGGGCAGGGAAAATGACACAGGCGGGCGCGTGCTGTCGGGACCCGAATATTATACCGTATTTCAGGGAGACACGGGAGAGGCTCTTGATACCGTGTATTATCCGCATCCGCGCGGAACAGTTAAAGAATGGGGCGATGACTGGGGCAACCGCTCGGAAAGATATTTAACGGCGGTGGCGTATCTTGACGGACAAAGACCGTCAGTAATCGCGTGGCGCGGCTATTATGCGAAAACTACGGCAACAGCGTATAATCTTGTAAATAAAAAGCTTGTTCAAATCGCCGATTTTGATACTTCGGCAGACGGTAACGGCAGATATGCAGGTAACGGAAATCACAATCTGACGGTCGGCGATGTTGATGATGACGGTTGTGACGAAATAATCTGCGGCGCGCTGTGCCTTGATGATGATTTAACGCCGCTGTGGTGTTCAGGCCGCGGACACGGTGACGCGCTTCACCTTGCCGATTATGACCCTACCCACGAGGGTATGGAATATTTCAGCGTTCACGAGGATTACAGCGGTAAAGCAATAACAGGCAGCACTACGGGACATAACGGAGAGCCGCATTTGGGCGGTATGACACTTTACGATGCGGCGACAGGAGAGGAACTGTTCCACGAAGATGGTTATGGCGATACTGGACGCGGTATGATGGCAAATGTCGGATATGGTAACGGCTATTTTGAACTGTGGGGCGCGGGCAATTTTGTATCGCACGGCGGAACTGATGTTCAAAAAGGTAAATATAATCCCGACAGCACAAATTTCAGAATTTTCTGGGACGGCGATTTATATGACGAGCTGCTTGACGGAACAGGCGGCGAGGGAAGTCAGATTAAAATAACAGGAGGCGGAAAAAAGGGAAGAGTGCAGTCGCTGCGCAATGTGCAAACAATTAACGGCACGAAAAATAATCCGTGTCTGCAGGCGGATTTGTTCGGCGACTGGCGTGAGGAAATTGTCGCAAAGGGTTCGGACAGCAGTCTGCTCGTATATACAACGACAGCTCCCACAGAGCATAAGCTTTACACGCTTATGCA
>CAYUSE010000221.1:0-2793 GCA_964447095.1 uncultured Lachnospiraceae bacterium
AAACAGGCGCGTCGTCTGTTAAGGATATGGGCAAGGTTATGGCGGAGGTTATGCCGAAAACTAAGGGCAGAGCCGACGGAAAGGAAATTAACGCGATTGCGCGTCAGTTTTTAAATTAAAAACTAATATGCAAAAGAGATTATTATCTCTTTTGCATATATATTTGCTGGTATAGCTCAGTTGGTAGAGCAGCTCATTCGTAATGAGCAGGCCGCGGGTTCGAGTCCCATTACCAGCTCCAAAACAGCGTGACGATTTTACTATCAGTAAGCTCGTCACGTTTTTTATATGCTTGTTATAGAAAAGAAATACGAGATAACTGCCGAGTAAATATATATATATGATTTAATATAAATATATCAGAGATTATTGACAAATCACTTTAAATATATTATAATTAGAATAATTCTAATTAGGTGGTGATTGAATGACTAAAAATGCAAAAGCAATACTTGATATTATAAATAAGTCTAAAACCCACCCAACAGCGGAACAGATTTATCTGGGGCTTTGCCAAAGTTCTTCAAAAATGGCATTGGCTACAGTATATAACAATCTTTCCATGCTGAACGAACGGGGATTTATAAGAAAAATATCTGTTGAGGGTTATCCGGACCGATATGATAAAATAAAAAAACACGACCATCTTATTTGTCAGAAATGCGGCAAGTTATCCGATATTGTTCTTGAGGATTTAACAGCTCAATTACAGTCGCAGATTGATGATGAGTTATTGGGGTATGATTTAAAAATAAGTTATATTTGTCCGGAATGCAGAACTAAAAATTAAAAAGGAGGTTTTTTTATGGCAGTTTACAAATGCAGTGTATGCGGATTTGTTTTTGATGAAGAAAAAGAGGGAAAAAGTTTTTTGGAGCTTGAAGTATGTCCCGTATGCAAACAGTCCGTTTCCAAATTTGAAAAAATAGATAATGCTCAAAAGCAGGAAGCTGTTCCCGAATATCAAGGCGAGCTTGCATATAATTCCGAATATGTAAGACATGATAAAAACAGCCGCTATATGGAGGAAATACATCAAATGGCGGTAAGCGGTAAAAAGATTGACGGCGCTATGGGTACACAAATGCCAATGCCGTCTTGGGATGACATATTACTGCTCGGAGCTCAGCTTAATCCGCCGCCGCTGAATGACTATGACGAGGTCAGCACAAGAACGGTAATAGGCAAGAGGGCAAAAAAGCCTATGGTGCTTGAAAGCCCCGTATATATTTCTCATATGTCTTTCGGCGCGCTTTCACGTAGTATCAAGGTTGCACTTGCAAAGGGCAGCGCTATGGCTAAAACAGCAATGTGCAGCGGCGAGGGCGGAATATTGCCTGAGGAAAAAGAAGCGGCGTATAAATACATATTTGAGTATATTCCCAACAAATACAGCGTTACGGACGAAAATCTGAAGACATCAGATGCGATAGAAATAAAAATAGGTCAGGGCACGAAGCCCGGTATGGGCGGACATCTGCCGGGTGAAAAGGTTATGCCCGAAATTGCAGAATTAAGAGGGAAAAAAGTCGGCGAGGATATTCAAAGCCCGAGCAAATTCCCTGAGATAAATTCAAAAGAAGATTTAAAGGCTATGGTGTCTATGCTGCGCGAGCGTTCGGACGGCCGTCCTATCGGAATTAAAATCGCGGCAGGGAGAATTGAGCAGGATTTAGAGCATTGCGTATATGCTGAGCCTGATTTTATAACTATTGACGGACGCGGCGGTGCGACAGGCTCAAGTCCGCTGCTTTTAAGAGAGTCAACTTCTGTCCCCACAATATTCGCTCTGTCAAGGGCAAGGAAATACCTTGACAGTGTTAATTCCGATATTGATCTTGTTATAACGGGCGGTCTGAGAGTATCGTCTGATTTCGCAAAGGCTATTGCGATGGGAGCGGACGCCGTTGCTATTGCGAGCGCAGGACTTATTGCGGCGGCTTGTCAGCAATATCGTATATGCGGAACGGGCAATTGTCCCGTCGGTATAGCAACACAAAATCCGGAACTTGAAAAGCGTCTTAATGTAGACGCGGCTGCTCAAAGGGTTGCAAATTTTCTGAATGTATCATTATCAGAGCTTAGAATATTTGCGAGAATTACAGGACATACTGCAATTCATGGGCTTAATATTCACGACTTGGTGACGATTGATAAAGATATTGCAAAATATACGGATATATCTCATGCAGGAGAAGTATCCGTAAATATAAACAACAAATTAAAAGAGGAGGATAAAAAAATGATGAAATTTAAGTGCAAGATTTGCGGAAAGGAATTTGAAGCGGTAAACGCGGCGGAGGCAGTATGTCCTGTCTGCAAAGCAACCGGCGATAATTTAGAGGTTATATCAGGCGGAGCGTCAAATCCCTACTCAGGTACGCAGACAGAAAAAAATCTTGAAGCGGCATTTGCCGGCGAATCACAGGCGAGAAATAAATACACCTATTTTGCATCAAAGGCGAAGAAAGAGGGCTTTGAGCAGATTGCTGCATTGTTCTTAAAGACAGCTGACAACGAAAAAGAACACGCAAAAATGTGGTTTAAAGAGCTTAACGGTATAGGCGATACAGCTCAAAATCTTGAAGAGGCAGCAAACGGCGAAAATTACGAATGGACAGATATGTATGAGGGCTTTGCAAAAACAGCTGAAGAGGAGGGCTTTACCGAGCTTGCGGCAAAATTCCGTATGGTAGGAGCTATTGAAAAGCACCATGAGGAACGCTACCGCGCATTGCTTAAAAATGTAGAAATGCAGGAGGTCTTTAAAAAGAGCGAGATTAAGGTTTGGGA
>CAYUSE010000222.1:0-2790 GCA_964447095.1 uncultured Lachnospiraceae bacterium
TCGGTTATTCTGCAATTTTGATGTCAGAAGGACTTGCGAACAACGGAAAAATCACCACTATAGAATACAACAATGATATGGTAAATATCGCGCGGGAAAATATCAGAAAAGCCGAACTTTCCAAAAAAATAGACGTAATTGAAGCGGATGCAAAGGATTATCTTTCCTACATTGACGATGACGGAGTATTTGATATGATTTTCCTTGACGGTCCGAAAGCGCATTATATTTATATGCTTGACGAATGCGTCAGGCTTCTGAAAAAGGGCGGAATTATAATTTCCGACAATGTGCTGTATAAAGGCATGACCGCTGACGACAATCACGTCGTGCGCAGGAAAATTACGATTGTAAAACGGCTGAGAAAATATATTGACGCGCTTATGGTGCATCCCGAGCTTAAAACCTCGCTTCTGCCTTTGGGTGACGGCGTCACAATTTCGATAAAAATTTGAGAAAGCTATTGATTTTTGGAAAATTAAATGATATAATAAAAACAGATACAGAGGTATGCCGTTAAACGGTTGCCTCGATAACAGTTGTTTTTATGAATGATAACCGTCACGGGGCACAAGTGTGACGGTTATTGTACTTTATAAGTAGTTAAAATCAGTATAATAATAACTAAAATAATGACTTTAGTGACTTTTTTCATGTACGTCACCCCCTTGCCCGTGTTTATTCACGGGTTGAGGCTAACCGTCCAACTCTCATACGCTCTGTATCTGCAAATTTAATTTTAGTATAACCTATAAAAAATGTCAATAACACACATATTACAGTTTAGATACAAAGGAACTTGAAATCATGCAAAAACCTGAGCTTTTAGCTCCCGGAGGGAGCCTGGAAAAACTTAAGACTGCAATCGACTACGGCGCAGACGCGGTTTATATCGGCGGCGAGGCGTTTTCTTTACGTGTCGCGGCAGAAAACTTCTCGAAAGAGGACATGAAAGAGGGCATAAAATACGCCCATGACCGAGGTAAAAAGGTATATCTGACCGCGAATATTTTTCCGCATAACAGTGATATTGACGAATTTGAAAAATACATAGAAGAAATTCGTCCGCTCGGCTTTGACGCTGTGCTTATATCAGACTTGGGAATGTTTGATATAATGCGGACTCTCGCGCCCGAGATACCGATACATGTGAGTACGCAGGCGAATAACGTAAATTACCGCTCTGCTATGATGTGGCATAAACTCGGAGCGAAGCGCGTAGTTCTGGCGAGAGAAATGTCGTTTAAAGAGATTGCCGAAATTCAGGATAAAATTCCCGAGGATTTGGAGCTTGAAGCGTTTGTTCACGGAGCAATGTGCATTTCTTATTCGGGACGGTGTCTGCTGTCTAACTACATGACAAGCCGTGACTCCAACATGGGCGCGTGCTCGCACCCGTGCAGGTGGAACTACAAATTAGTCGAGGAAAAACGCCCCGGTCAGTACATGGACGTGTTTGAAAACGAGCGCGGCACGTTTATCTTTAATTCCAAGGATTTATGCATGATTGAGCATATACCCGAGCTCGTGAAAAGCGGAATATCCAGCCTGAAAATTGAAGGAAGAGTTAAAACGTCATACTATGTTGCAACTGTTGTAGGAGCGTATCGGCGTGAAATAGACCGATATTTTGCCGACCCCGAGAATTATACCTTTAAAGAGGACGAGTATGCCGAGCTTTGCAAAGTAAGCCACCGCCCATATACGACGGGCTTCTATTACCATAAGCCGGACGAGAACTCGCAGGTGTATGAAACAAGCTCATACATACGCGACTATGAACTTATCGGCATCGTGCTTGATTATGACGAAAACACTGGCACAGCAACCGTAACGCAGCGCAACCGCTTTTTTAAGGGCGATGAAATAGAGATAATTCAGCCCATGAAGCCGTATTTTACGCAGACGGTGGAATATATGGAAAACGAGGAGGGCGAAGAAATAGATGTCGCTCCGCACGCGGAACAGATTGTAAAAATCCCCGTAAAGAAACCTGTAGTTAATGGCGCAATGCTCAGAAAAGCAAAAAAACAGTAAAATAAAAAGTGGTTATGAAAAATATACAAAAAATTTTCATAACCACTTTATTTTTTGGAAAAGTTGTGATATAATTAATGTATCTCTAAAAAATAAAGAAAGAGGGAGAGAAGAAAATGAACAAACACATTAAAAAGCTGCTATCGTCAGCGTTGGCGCTGTCGATTGCGGCAAGCGGCGCAGTATTGCCGATTATGGCAAGCGCAGAGGGTGAAACTCCTATTTTTGAAGGCGATACCGTTCTTAAAGAATGGAAATTCGACTTCGGCGCTAAGGGCAGTACGCCAAAGGACGGCTACATGCTTGTAACGCCCGATACAAGCTTTGTAACAAACAAAGTCGGGGATGAGCAATACGGCTTCTTGGGGATTGGAGAGGAGGATTATAAGCTCACAAACCGTTACGATGGCTGGACAACGCAAAAAGGACAGGTAATTGAGCTTGACGCAGGCGGTACGGCTGAGAATAGCGGTATCGGCGTTGTCGGCGCAGGCGGTACTGATGAAGAAGGCAAAGGCGGAAAGGGCAATGATATTTTCGGTAACAAGGGTGATGTGTACTATCCGACGCGTTTTGCCCTTAAGGTAGCCGATGATACATATTACAGAATAAGAGCGACAGTTACGACGCTTGACCCTGAAAAGGACGCAACAGTATCTCTTTACACGGAGAGAAAGCATCCGCTTTATACAAAAAAGACCGTAAGCGCAGGTGAAACATTGACAACGGAATTTACTGTAAGAGTAACTCCGA
>CAYUSE010000223.1:0-2769 GCA_964447095.1 uncultured Lachnospiraceae bacterium
GGTTTTGGTTTGTCGTATTCTGCTTTATGTGCGCGATACCGTTTTTCTACGGACGGCTTACGGAATTTTTTCCGACACTACCAAAACTCCTCGTATTCGTGGGAATTGCGTACAGTATGCTAAAGGCGATTGACACGCTCTATTTTGTGTACTACACCGACATGACAATTCCGCTTTTTACTTATGCGAATTTCATGCTGTTTTTCCCGACGTTTACCTCGGGACCGATTTTCAGATACCGCGATTTTGCGAACGTGTTCAAAAATCCCGTTCCGTTTTCGCAGGCATTGTTTATAAAAAGCCTTAAGCGGTTTATCCGCGGCATGTTCAAAAAAATGGTCGTGCTGTACTTTGTGACGACGCTGTTTAAGCATTTTATCGGGCTTGAGCCGCATTGGTATCTTAGCCTTGCGATTATAATTTTAAGCTATATAACGCTGTTTCTCGATTTGTCGGGCTACAGCGATATGGCAATAGCCATGGGCGGCGTAATGGGCTATACCGTCCCCGAAAACTTCCGAAAGCCGTGGGCGGCGGCGTCTTTTACACAGTTTTGGCGCAATTGGCATATAACGCTGAGCGACTGGGTAAGAGAGCATATATTCGTTGTTTTAAACGGCAGAAAGCTAAACCGTTTCGCCTCTGCTGCTGTCGGATTTATGACGATGTTTGTCATGGAAATGTGGCATGGTTTTTCACTGCCTTATGTTATAGGCGGCGTATATAACGGTCTGTGCATGGGACTTGAAAATCTGTTCGGTCTTACTAAAGCGGACAAGCGTAAAATGAAAAAACCTGTATATGTCCTTCGGTGTATTCTCGTAAACTTCGCGTTTGCGCTGAATACTTTGCTGTTTACGGTAACTCCGGAGCAATTTATTGAAATTATGAAAGGCTTAATCAAATGAAATTTTTAAAGCGTAATCTGTTCATCATTATTACAGCGGTAATTCTGATAGCGGCGGATATTTTTCTGACGTATGACAATTTCATAGTAAGAAGCAATTATTTTGTCAAAAACAATTTTGAGATAACGCAGTGTAAGCATCCCGAAAAGGTTTGGGACAAGGTGATTTTCGGCAATTCTGTTGTTGTTTCCTCTTTTATGGAGGATAAAAGCACATCGGGATATATAAATCTGGGCATAGATTACGGCGTTGTGACTGATTTGTGGGATATGATTCGGAAACACAACATCAATATAGGAAGCGACCTTGTAATCGGGCTTAATTATCTCACGCTTTATGATGATTTTGAAACTAATCCAACTTATATCTGGCATAAAAAATGGTATCAGCCCTACGCGTATTTTGAGCGTGACAGATTTTATCCTTTAATTGAAAATTGCTTTTCAAATTTATTAAACGGAAAAGACCCTATTCCTTTTAAGTATGCTGAACAGGAGAAATCAGTATATCACGGCATGGTTGCTGACCAGGCAATGAGAGCAAAGCTTGCGGAATATGAAGAAAAATATTTTAATCTGCCTTTAAGCGCATTTTCAAAAAACATGGAGGCTCTTGAAAAAATTATAAAATACTGTAAGCATCACAATATACGCGTTCGCGCGGTTTGGATGCCATGGAACACCAAATATGAAATGCCTGTATTGCTGAAAAATATAAAGCAGCAGGCAACCGATATTTTATCGGCGTATGATATTGAAATGCTTGACCTTGAAACGGAAATACCGATGGAATACTTTTACGATTCGGGTCATTTAAATTATGATATAGGCTCACCGAGATTTACAGAGAGGCTGGATAACTGGTTATGAAAATATTGAAAAAAATAGGCGTACTGCTTATATATTTAATAATGTTTATACTTGTCTGTATATTTTTTACAGGCAACGGAACTTTTATTTACGAGGGATTTTAAATGAAAAAACTAATTGCGGTTTTCGCCGCTGTTTTAGCGCTTATGCTAAGCTCCTGCGGAGTAATTGAAGAAAAAATTGATGATCCGGATATTATAAATGCGGCTTTTTTGTGCAGCGCTCAATGTATCGCGGACGGCTCGAACGCGTATAACCAGCTTCAAAGCTCCATGCTCGCAACACTTGAAACGGAAATAATAAGCCCCGACATGGACGTTGATTTATCGGAATACGACTTAATTTATATAGACAAAAGCGTAATTACCGAGCCTGCATTTAACTCTCAAAAAATTGAGGACTATGTGTCGGGCGGCGGCAGCGTATTTCTTGATAACGAACTTTGCAATTCCTTCAGTCTTAATTTCCTCGGCGCAAAAAGCGTACAGAAAATTGACGGCTGTCCGCTTAATTTAACGTATCCTGCAGAAGCTGACAACGACATAAAAAAAATTCAGGAGCTTATATATGATTTTATAAGCCTTTATAAAGATTATAAAAATTTTGATGTTTTGTCGGCAATGGATTACGGCTACGGAATTATCCCCGAAACAGCTCAGGTTATTGCGGGACAGGGCGACATCGGACTATACACTCTGAACACATTTGGAAACGGCTATGTGTTTTTGACAAATCCCCTTCTCCCCAATATTTTATCCGTTAATAATCTTTCTCCAACGGACACGGGCGAATATATGTCGGCATCAACTATCGGCGCAAACATTTTGATGCGCAGCTATTTTGCAGAATTCCTTTCATTAAAAAAATATAATTATGCGGTTGAGAGAGTTCTTGGCTCATTCGGAACGCGTAATATCGCATGGGAACTGCACTATGAGGACATTACGGGAATTAAAAACAAATCGGCAATAGCGTTTGACGAAACCTGCCGA
>CAYUSE010000224.1:0-2768 GCA_964447095.1 uncultured Lachnospiraceae bacterium
ACTCTCCATGTGCTGTCGCAAGCATTTTTAAGCCGCAGTGCATAGCATAGGAGATAGCCTGTACATCTTCTGCTTCCCCGATCTCATCTACTGCCAGCACCTGCGGCCTCATAGAACGTATCATCATGAGCATTCCCTCTGCCTTTCCCACACCTTCCAGCACATCTGTCGAAAATCCGAGGTCAAATCCGCTTTTTCCCTCATACATAGCCGCAATCTCTCGACGTTCATCAACAATGCTTACACGTGTACCCTTATACGATAAACTGCGGGCAATATCCCGAAGCATGGTTGTTTTACCGGCACACGGCGGTGATATTATAAGCGTGCTTTTTATGGTATTTCCGTCCGTTATTTTATCAATAACCTTGTCCGACGCGCCTATCACCTCACGCGCAAGCCGATAGTTCATTGCCGATATATCCTTCAAAAAGCTGATTTTACCCTTGTCCGTCACTGCAGTGCCCGTTATGCCTATTCGGTGACCGCCTCCAATTGTGATAAACCCGTTTTTAATCTCATCACCCACCGAATAAACAGACGATTTTGCTGCAAGTTCCATAGCCTCTTCAATATCCGTACGCGTTGCGCGTACAGCCGTACTTGGAATACGGCTTAAATTACCGCGCGCAGAGATATAATAACAGCCGTCGGAAAAATATATACTGACAGGCTTTCCCGTGCTTATTCTTATTTCACGCGCATCATCAAGGTTTATATTGAACATACGCCTTCGGATATTCTGCGGAATATATTCAAGTATTCTGCCTCTCTGAGGCGCTGTTTCATTTGTTGCGATATACATTTTCTTTCTCCTTTCGATTTGGTATATGCTATACTATTATTTTATGGACAGGTTTATGACTAAAATAAAAATTAAAAATTTATCATAAAATACTTGACAAAAATATTGATTTTGTGGTAATATATTGCTTGTGGTTAATATGCGCTCGTAGCTCAGTTGGATAGAGTGTTTGGCTACGAACCAAAAGGTCGTGGGTTCGAATCCCTCCGGGCGTACCAAATCAATCGCTGGTCGAACTCCATGGACAGCAATTATTGTTATGTCTTATGGATTCGTACTGGCGTCCCGATTAGAGGGCAGGCTTTAGTCTGCCCTCTTTTTAGGTAGTCGAGCAACAAATGCAACGAATTTTCTTACACGCATATATGCAAACGCAGGCAGCGCGGATTTTCCGCTTCTTAATTTTTACTTTTAGAAAAAATCTTTTTAAGATTTCTCTGCTACCTTTGTTGCAATATAGCTTAAGCCCTTATGTATCAACGCTTTTAACGGTAGCACATTCGGTAGCAGATTTGTTGCAATCCGCTACCTTTGTTGCAAATTTTTATTTTATACTATCAAACCAATACTCATGGAGACCGTGTTCTTCAAATGTTTTTATTTGTGCAAGCGTCAATCTACTTCTAATCGCACCCAAGTCGCAATCAATAAACCAATCTACTTCACCGTTAAAATTACGGTAAACCTTTACCCACCCTTGCATTTCAAGTGTTCTTTCGCTACTATGCAATACTAAGTTTGTAACTGACGCATGGTCGCTATACTTACAGCCATACCATTTACCTTCGCGGTCTATGCACTCTTTTAAAATATTATATATTTCTTCATGCGTCAGCACGCCATATCCTGTCTGTATTATATTTGTGCTGTCTGCAACCGCTTTTAGCATATCCTCTGTAATCTTTGCTTTCGTCTTAAGCTCTGTCAGATGCGTCGGAAGTCCGCATTCCTTTATAAAATCAGCAAGCGCGTCAATTCCTGCAAGAGCAATCTCCTCTTCTGATTTCCCTTTCGGCGAAATTCCCCATACATTTACAGCAAAACGGGCAAATTTTAAAAGTCCGTCCTTATAAATATGCTTATAATATACAGGGTGTACCACGGCAAGTCCCTGACCGTGATTGCCAAAGAATACTTTTGTCGGATACTCATAAACAAAATTCTCCATTTTACCGCTCCTTTCGTTTTCTTTATTTGAATTATACCACATCATGCTCTCAATCGAAAGTATCTATTAGTTTATCAGTTCCAACCAAAAGGTTTACACAAATCAGTATGTATTGTTTAGAGCAAACAGACCGTAAAAAGGCTAACCGCCGATTGACGATTAGCCTTTTTGTTTTATCTGTATTTTATTATCCTGCTTTACAAAGCGGTTTCATCTTCGTAAGGCTTTCCCAAAGCATTACTTTAACAGTACCGTTTGCGGTGAAGTTTTCGGGTGTAACCGTAGTTTCGCCTTTTTCTACCGTTACGGGCTGAACTGACAGACCCGTAAGCTTACCGTTATCATACGCCGCAAATATTACCGTATATGTGCCGTCCTGCGGAACGGTTACGTAAGCAGAGCCGTTTTCGTATTTTATACTGTAAGCATACTCGGGATTTGGTGACGCGCTCGGACTTGCTGACGGTGACGCGCTCGGGCTTGGCGAAGGTGATGTACTGGGGCTTGCCGACGGTGACGCGCTCGGACTTGCCGACGGCGTCAAAGCGGGAATTTCCTTTGTTTCTACTTCATGACATACCGAACATTCGCGCTGTTCCTCGCCCTTTTCGGTTTCGGTTGCAGGTTTTGTAGTTTCCCATTCGCCCCAAGTGTGTTGTCCTATTGCCGGAATAGTCGGAATTTCTGCAATTATCGTTTCGCCGTTTTCGTCCGAGAACAGCGCGCCGCAAGACGTACATTCCCAATATTCGCTATTTCCTGCTTCGGTACAAGTTGCCGCCTTTTCTTCGTGGT
>CAYUSE010000225.1:0-2753 GCA_964447095.1 uncultured Lachnospiraceae bacterium
GGCGCGGACATAGGCGGCATTCCCGAGCTGATTGAAGACGGCAAAAACGGTCTGCTGTTTAAGAGCGGCAGCGTTGATGATTTAAAGGAAAAGATAAAATATTTAAACGAAAATGAAGCAGTACGCCAAAATTTAAGTGAAAACTGTAAAAATATAAAGTACGACACAATTGACCGGTATGCTGAAAAAATGCTTCTCATATATAAAGAAAGCGTGGAGGGTTAAAATGAAAATCGCAATGATAGGACACAAGAGAATACCTTCGCGCGAGGGCGGAGTTGAAGTGGTTGTTGAATCTCTTGCCGTGAGAATGGCGGCTATGGGGCATGATGTTACGGCATATAACCGTATGGGACGCCATGTTTCGGGAGCGGAAACAGTAAAAATAAAGGAATACAAGGGCGTTAAAATAAAAACAGTTCCGACCTTTGAAACGAGCAAGCTTAACGCGATTGTCTACGCTGTGATAGCGACAATACTCGCGCTTTTCGGGCGCTATGACGTAGTTCATTTTCATGCTGAGGGTCCGTGCTCAATGATTTGGCTGCCGCATCTTTTCGGAATACGCACGATAGCGTCAATTCACGGTCTTGACTGGCAGCAGTCCAAATGGCAGGGCTTTGCGGTGAAATTCCTGAAATTCGGCGAACGCATGGCGGCAAAATACGCCGATGAAGTAATCGTGCTGTCAGAGGAGACGCGTCAGTATTTTCTTGATACCTACGGACGCGAAACGAGGATTTTCAATAACGGTGTTGAAGTTCATGATTATACCGAACCAAAAATAATTAAAGAAAAATACAGTCTTGATAAAGATGATTATATATTATTTCTCGCGCGGATTGTGCCCGTAAAGGGTCTTCCTTATCTTATAAAAGCTTTTTCAAGCATGAAAACCGACAAAAAGCTTGTAATCGCTGGCGGAGTAAGCCATTCGGCGGAATATGAAAAGGAAATCCGTGAAATGGCAAAGGGCGATGACCGCATTATATTCACGGGCTTTATTGAGGGCAGGGAGTTATGGGAATTGTATTCCAACTGCCGCCTTTATGTTCTGCCAAGCGACCACGAGGGTATGCCGCTGAGCCTGCTTGAAGCTATGGCGTGCGGCTGCGAATGCCTTGTAAGCGATATTTCCGCAACGAAAAACGTAGTGAAAGAATATGGACATACATTTAAGAAAAGTAATGTTGATGATTTGAAAAATAAACTTGAAGAAATTATTTCCCATGATAAATTCTATTGTAAACCCGGGCAGGGAAAACAGCTTGAATATATAAAAACCAATTATAGCTGGGACACCGAGACGGAAAAGACTCTCGAATTGTATAAAAAGGATGTAATATTATGAAAACAAAAATTTCGCTGTATGCGAGTAGATTTGTTTCGCTCTTACATATAGCGTTTATAAAAATATTTAATTTTAACCGTTTTTTTTCTGCTTATGCGCAGGATTTTTCATGCTCTACGGAAATATGCGTAAAAAGAGGCGGAAAGATTTTTTTAGATAAGCATATACATACAAAAAAGGATGTTGAATTTTCCGCCATGGGAGGAACGCTTAACATTGGAGAAGGATGTTTTTTTAACAGCGGCTGTAAGATAGTAAGCATGGACGGTATAACAATAGGAAGCAAGTCGGCATTTGGACCGAATGTGCTTGTGTATGACCATGACCATGATACGCTGAGAACGGCAGAAACAGAAGAAAAATATAATACCGCTCCGGTCATTATCGGCAGGAGAGTATGGATAGGCGCGAACACGGTAATACTTCGGGGAACCGTTATTGGTGATAATTGTGTAATAGGCGCGGGAAGTGTTATAAAGGGTGAATATCCGCCGAATTCTGTTGTAATACAAAAAAGAAGCGAGGAAATTATCACTAAATCAAGAGGGGAATGATACACGGGATGGAGGAAAGAAGAAGTATATTGGACTCGAAGGCGGGTCTGATATTTCTTGAAATATTGTTTATATTATGCATTATTTTTGCGGCTTTGGGCGACTCTAAGCAAATTGCGCTGACAAGTATGAAGGCGATAAGTCTGATTTCCGTTGCGATAGGCTTTGTTGTTTTGTTTATAAGCGGTGATTTCAGACGGCTCAAAAAAGTTGCGGCGTTTTTCGGAATTTACGGATTTATTTTGCTTGCAATTATAGTGTGGTCGGTTTTTCTGTGGATAATGAACATGGAATCAATTGATTTTATACTGCGCGGAGTACTGAAGTTCATGTATCAGTTTTTTGTTCTTCTGATAATTTCATCTGCCTGCTATATGTTTGGCGAGCGCGCAATCAATGTGATATTCTACGGTCTTGCGGCGGCAAATCTGATAATAATTATTATGGAAATTCCAAATTACGGCATTGCGGGATGTATTGAGTCGATTTCGTATTTTATATCAAGCGGCGGCGACCAAAAGGATTTTATGCGCGCGATTGAAATTCATGACCTGACATTTACATTTGGTTTTTTTCTAATATATTTTGTATTTTTCGCAAAGCGGAATAAAGAAAGAATAGTAAGTATAGTATTATCTGTGCTGCTGTTCATATTGGGCTGGAAAAGAATAGCTGTAGCGGCGCTTCTTGCAGTTCTTGTTTTCGGAATACTGTTCGGTATTATAAAAGGCAAAACGAGAGTAATTCTTATAAATATGGTATGCTGGGGCGCGGTGCTGTTTGCGTTTGCCTATGTGGTTGTCGTAAGATACGATATATTTACAAAGGTAATGGAGCTTTTTGAAATT
>CAYUSE010000226.1:0-2751 GCA_964447095.1 uncultured Lachnospiraceae bacterium
AATATCTTTCGCCTGTATCGGGCAGGAGCGCAACGATTGTTTTGCCCTTGTTTTCAGGACGCTTTGCAAGCTCTGCCGCTGCAAAAACTGCCGCGCCTGATGAAATTCCGATAAGCACGCCTTCGCTTCTTGCAATTGCTTTTCCCGTCTTAAACGCGTCGTCGTTTTCTACTGTTATGATTTCATCATATACTTTTGTGTTAAGCGTTTCGGGCACAAATCCCGCGCCGATACCTTGAATTTTATGAGGGCCTGATTTTCCCTCGGAAAGAACAGGTGATGACGCAGGTTCAACCGCGACAATTTTTATATCGGGATTTTTTGATTTTAAATATTCGCCGACACCCGAAATTGTTCCGCCTGTTCCTACACCGGCTACAAATATATCTACTTTTCCATCTGTGTCCTCCCAGATTTCAGGACCGGTAGTAATTTTATGATACGCCGGATTTGCAGGATTTGTAAATTGGCTTGGAATAAAGCTTCCCTCTATTTCTTCTGAAAGCTCCTGCGCCTTTTGTATAGCGCCCTTCATGCCCTTTGCGCCGTCAGTAAGAACCAATTCCGCACCGTAAGCCTTTAACAGATTGCGTCTTTCAACGCTCATGGTTTCAGGCATTGTGATAATAATTTTATAGCCGCGCGCCGCCGCGACAGACGCGAGACCTATACCTGTATTTCCCGATGTCGGTTCGATTATAACAGAGCCTTTTTTTAATTTGCCCTGATTTTCCGCCTCGTCTATCATAGCCTTTGCAATTCTGTCCTTAACCGAGCCTGCGGGATTAAAGTATTCGAGCTTTCCCAAAACCGTCGCTTCCAAATAGTTTGCTTTTTCGTAATTTACAAGCTCCAGAAGAGGTGTATGTCCGATGAGGTCGGTGATTTTCTGATATACTTTTGCCATTTTATTTTCCTTCTTTCTGATTATTTTACAGCTGCAAATGCGTCGTCAAGAGCCGCGATTAAGTCGTCTATATTTTCTGTACCGATTGAGAGTCTTATTGTGTTCGGTTTTATTCCCTGTTCTTTAAGCTCCTGCTCGCTGCACTGTGAATGGGTAGTTGTTGCAGGATGAATAACAAGTGATTTTGAGTCGGCGACATTTGCAAGAAGTGAGAATATTTCAAGATTATCAATAAATTTATGAGCTTCTTTTACTCCGCCCTTAATTTCAAATGTGAATATACTGCCGCCGCCGTTTGGCAAGTATTTTTTATACAGCGCATGGCTTGGTTCAGTCGGAAGTGACGGATGATGCACCGCTTCAACCTGCGGATGATTGTTTAGATACTCAACAATTTTCAATGCGTTTGAAACATGGCGCTCAACTCTCAGCGACAATGTTTCAAGTCCTTGTAGGAATATAAACGCGTGAAATGGTGATAGTGTCGCGCCTGTATCTCGGAGGAGAAGCGCTCTTATATATGTTACAAATGCAGCCGGACCTGCCGCTTCAGCGAAGCTTACGCCATGATATGACGGATTGGGTTCAACAAGCTTTGGAAATTTGCCGGAGCCCTTCCAATCAAAATTTCCGCTGTCTATAATAACGCCGCCGATTGCCGTGCCATGACCGCCGATAAATTTGGTGGCAGAATGCACTACTATGTCCGCGCCGTACTCGATAGGTCTTATAAGATACGGCGTTGCAAAGGTTGAATCGACAACAAGCGGTATTTTATGCGCGTGAGCGATTTTTGCGACTTCCTCAATGTCAATTAAATTTGAATTTGGATTTCCTAAGGTTTCAATAAAGATAAGCTTTGTGTTATCCTGAATTGCTTTTTCAAACGCGCCGTCGGTTTCAGGGTCAACAAAGGTTGTTGTAATTCCGTAATCGGGAAGCGTATGCTCAAGCAAATTATAAGTTCCGCCGTAAATTGTCTTTGCCGATACAATGTGGCCGCCCGCTTGCGCCAATGCCTGAAAAGTATAAGTAATTGCCGCCGCGCCCGAAGCAACTGCCAATGCCGCAACGCCGCCTTCAAGAGCAGCTATCCTCTGCTCAAAAATATCCTGTGTCGGGTTTGTAAGTCTGCCGTAGATGTTTCCTGCATCTCTGAGACCAAATCGGTCAGCCGCGTGCTGTGAATTGCGGAACACATAAGAGGTTGACGCGTAAATCGGAACTGCTCTTGCGTCCGTAACCGCGTCGGCTTGCTCCTGTCCTATATGTAACTGCTTTGTTTCAAATTTCCAATCTTTTTTTGACATTTTAATCATCTCTTTCTATTTATATTATTGTTCTAAGGTTTAATTCATTTTAAATATTACCGCATTCGTCCGCTGTAGATATTTATTAAAAATCGCATAAACAATCTTCCTTTTCCTATAGGTTTAGTATGATTTGATTATATCATATATTTTGCTTTTGTCAATACTTTTTTGAAAAAAAATCAAAAAATTTTTTTGTCGGGGGTTTTCTATTGACAATATAAGTATTTTTATAGTATAATATTAGCGTTAAAAACGGAGAGGTGGCCGAGCGGTTGAAGGCGCAGCATTGGAAATGCTGTGATGTTAACGCATCCGTGGGTTCGAATCCCATCCTTTCCTCCATGTAGCGGCAAGCAAAAAGGCTTGCCGTATTTTTTTATCATATTTTACCGTTTCGGAACAATTCAATCATTTCATTCGTCAGGCTGAACCGTGAATCATTCACGGGGATTTCGTCACGCTTAAACCAGACTGCCTCGGACAGCTCCGATTTGTCGAGTTTAATCTCGTCCGAGCCGTCAAGCTCGCAGA
>CAYUSE010000227.1:0-2704 GCA_964447095.1 uncultured Lachnospiraceae bacterium
GGCTTTTCAACCCACTGCTTTAACATTCTCGCGCCCATGGACGTCTTTGTTTTGTCAAGCACCCACAAAAGCGAGCCGCGCTTTATCTTGTCGCGCATTGTTTCGGTGATTTCAAGGTTTCGGCGCGTCGCCATATCAAGGTCCATATACATATCGACCTCGTAAATATTTAGCGTATTTATATACGAAAGTCCCTGTTTCTGCGTATGCTCCAAATATTTGAGCATTGCGCCGACAGCGATTATCGCGTCGCGCTTATTTTCAATATTAAGTTCCGAAAGACTTCCCTTATTAAACTGCTTTAAAATCCTGTTTTCCGCGTCGGTGTTCAGGAAAAATTCATCATCATGTATATCGGGTGTAATATGAAAACGCCCTTCGATTTCCTGTTTCGTTTCCTTGCCTGCGCTTCCGTTTAAAATAATCTCGCTCGGCTCATATCGGGCTATTTCGTTCATCACCATATCGGCGGACTGTACCTCTGTCGCGTAAATCTCGCCCGTTGAAATATCAGAAACGGCAATGCCGTATTTTCCCGTAACCTTTGAAATAACGGCAAGATAGTTGTTGTTGTTTTCGTCAAGCAAAGCCTCGTCAATAATCGTTCCCGGCGTCACGACGCGGATAACCTCGCGCTTTACTATGCCCTTCGCGGCTTTTGGGTCCTCCACCTGCTCGCATATCGCGACCTTAAAGCCCTTGTCAATAAGCTTTGCGATATAGCTTGACGCACTATGAAAAGGAACGCCGCACATAGGCGCGCGTTCCTTCATTCCGCAGTCCTTTCCCGTAAGCGTTATTTCAAGCGCTTTCGACGCCTTTATCGCGTCGTCAAAAAACATCTCGTAAAAGTCACCGAGACGGTAAAATAAAATACAGTCGGGATATTCGTCCTTAGTATTCAGGTATTGTACCATCATCGGCGTCATTTGTTCTTTCGGCATTATTTTTCTCCTTATGAATTTTTCAAAATTTCAGAATTTAGTCCATACCGTTATTTCTCGGCTGCCGCCGCGTACGCGCTGTACGCAAGGTTGACGAAAATGGCGGTAGGGGCTGAATTATGAGATTTTTAATGGCAGCCTCCGCAGGTCGAACAGTCATGCGTGCAGTTCGGGTCCTGACCCGTAATATAGAAATTCAAAATCTGATTTACCTGATTTACAAGCCCGTCAAATTCCTTTTTCGCGTCAATATATTCCTTGATTACATCGCTCTTTTCAAGCAGCTCGTCGAACGCTTTATTGTTCTTTTCAATAGCGTCCTCGCGCGAGAGCTTTCCGCTCTGCATATCGCGCGCCAAATTCATGCGCTGCATGTTAAATTCCTTTAATAATTCCTTTGCGTTCTCGTCAGCCTCCTGTGCGATTTCCGCCTTTTTTACGCGTTCCATTTCCGCGCTCTGCTGAATCAGTTCTCCAAGCTCTCTTGTTTTGTCAATTACCGTCATTTTCTTTTCCTCCATTTTTTTATTATAGTTTAAACCAATTCTCCATTTAAACTCCATGTGTGTCCTTCCGTAATTCTTACGTTAATATATTTCCCAATCAAGGATTTATCGCCCTTGAAATTCACAATTTTTGAGCTGTCGCATCTGCCCGACAGCATATTTTCGTCATTCTTGCTCACGCCGTCAACAAGAATTGTTTCAATCCTGCCGACGTATGCCTCATTCTTCCGCTTTGAAATTTCATTCTGCACCTCTAACAAACGGTTAAAATTCGCGTGAATTTCCTCGTCCGACAATACAAAATCAAGCTTTGCCGCAGGCGTTCCCTCACGGCGCGAATATATAAACGAAAAAATATTGTCAAACTCAACCTTTCTCAAAACGTCGAGCGTTTCCTCAAAATCCTCGTTTGTCTCGGTCGGGAAACCGACGATAATATCGGTCGAAAGCGAGATATTCGGTATTTCGCGCTTAACGCGCTCGATTTTTTCAAGATACTGCGCTTTTGTGTATTTCCTGTTCATCTGCTCCAGTATCCTGTCAGAACCCGCCTGAAACGGCAGATGAAGCTGTTTGCAGACGTGCTCGCATTCCTTCATTGTTTTAATAAGCTTGTCGCTCAAATCCTTCGGGTGCGAGGACATAAAGCGTATGCGCTTTACACCGTCAATGTCGTTTATCATACGGAGCAAATCCGCAAAATCAATCTCTGTGTCGAGGTCTTTACCATAAGAATTTACGTTTTGACCAAGCAGCGATATTTCACTGCAACCGTTATTTACAAGCTCCTTAACCTCGGAAATTATCGCCTCTGGCGTTCTGCTGCGTTCTCTGCCGCGAACGTAGGGCACAATGCAGTACGAACAGAAATTATTGCAGCCGTACATTATTGAAACCCATGCCTTTTCGGCATTTTCGCGCATAATCGGCATATCCTCGGCAATCTCGCCGTCGCTTGACGCAATGTCAACAACCGTCTGTTTTTTGTGCATTGCCTCGTATAAAAGCTTCGGCATTCTGTAGAGCGCGTGCGTGCCAAAAATCAAATCGACATGCTCATGCACCGCCTTTATTTTTTCCGTGATATGCTCCTGCTGAACCATACAGCCGCAAATTCCGATTACCATATTCGGGCGGCGTTCCTTAATATGCTTTAAAATTCCAAGCCTGCCGAAAACCTTCTGTTCCGCGTTTTCCCTGACGGCGCAGGTGTTGTAAATCACAACGTCCGCCTTTTTGCTGTCGTCGGTAAAG
>CAYUSE010000228.1:0-2695 GCA_964447095.1 uncultured Lachnospiraceae bacterium
AATAAATTATAGCATAGAACATATACAAATTACAATGCACAAATCAGATAATTATTTTACCCAAGCTTCGCCGCTCTTGCCGTCAACGGAATACACAAAAAAAAATAAAACAAGCTGCCGCGTTTTACCGCGACAGCTTCTTTATTTTGTTTAATAAACTCTTACCGCGCCCGCATATTGCGATATACGATAATTTGTATTGATTGACGAAACCTTTACAACATCTCCTGTATGCGGAGCGTGAACCATGTTTCCGTCACCGACATATATACCAACGTGGCTTATTCCTCCGCCATTCGAGAAGAATACCAAATCGCCGGGCTGTAAATTCTCACGGCTTACGTAAGAACCGTTGTTTCTTTGGTCTGCCGCTACACGGCTTACGCTGATACCGTTCTTAGCGCATGAATACTGAACAAGTCCCGAGCAGTCAAAGCCTGAAGGGGAAGTACCGCCCCATACATAAGGAGTACCAAGGTACTGCATAGCTGTGTTTACAATAGCCTGTCCCTTTGATGATGCCGCCGGAGCGCCTGAACCCGATGAATTTGACGAGCCTGACGATTTAGCCGAGGATTTAGCTGCGGGAACATTAGCTCTTGCTGCATTTTGCTGAGCAATTCTTTCAGCTCTTTCGGCAGCCGCTTTAGCTTCTGCAATTTCCTGCTGTTTTTGGCTTACCTCTGATTTGGGAACCCATTCGCCTGTAAGCTCAAGAGATGTGTTTATAACATATCCCTCTGTATAATCTTCACCGTAGCAAACTCTAATCCAATCGCCTTCGCCCCATAATACGATAACATCCTCAGTATGGTCAAGAACATCAACTGTGTCAGAGTCGGTTGTAGCCTCGCTTCTTACTCTTACGCAAGTACCGGGAGTATTAACCTTAGCTCTCTTATAGTTATCGTAATGCATAGCCGCATACTCTGCATCTGATTTGTCGGTTGTAATAGAATCGCTTGTTACGTATCCTACTTTTCCTCCGTCATAAGTAACTCTCAGCCAGCCCTCGGAGTTTTCCATGATTTCGACCTCTTTGCAGGGACCGATTTCATCAATAACCTCTGCTTCGTCAGACGGCTCTGTTCTTACGTTTAATGTACCGCTTGTAAGAGAAGTATAGCCTATCTGATAAAAGCTTTTTGCCGCTGCAACGCTTTCATCAACCACTGCCGTGTCAACGGGAGCCGCTTCCGCGTTTGCGATAGGAGCGGGAGCCAAGTCCGTATCGGTTGTGGTAAAGGCAATGCCTTTTACAGCCTCTGTCATATCCTTCTCAGCCAATGTTATGTTTTCAGCCATAGCCGCCGAATTGATATTCGCGGCACGCTGAAGCTTTTCCTGTTTCATGTCCGCAGCCTGTGCTGCTGCCAGTGAACTTATCATTGCAACTGCTATCATAGCAACAATTGAATGTTTAAAGTTCTTCATAATGATAAAACCTCCTAATTTGTGTAACATTAGTTTCATATTGATTACACATTTTTTACTCTAATATTACCAAAACATTACAAACACCATTATACAACTAAAAGAATAATTTGTCAAGTTTTGATTTAATCGATTTGTAGTTATTTTGTAATATTACTGTAACAAAAGCAACAATTCTTTAATAAAAACGGCTGTTTTTCTATTTATAGTGTACATCTTATATAAAATACAGGCATATAAAATGGGCAATATTACTAAAATTTATAATTTTTGAAATTTCTTTTGTAACAGTTGTGTTACAAACACTGTAAAAAATCATACATTTTTTGACAAAAAATTACAAAAATATTGCAAGGGTTTTCTTTATTTGGTATAATAATTAGTGAATTTTTGTTTTTTATACAATATATAGTAATGGATAATTTTAGTTGTCTTTGGCAAGGAGGAGAAAAATTGGCTGCAAGTTTAGTAGGAATAGCGATAAGTCTTGCGGCGGGAATTTATTTTTCTCCTAAATTCAGCGTATATTTTCTTTTGTTGTTTTTTACTGTTTTTCTGCTCGTGTGGCTGATACACGGTATTATGACTAAACGGCTTAATTTAGCATTTATTATTTTTACAGCGGTGTTTATTTCGGGAGCGCTTTGGTGCAAATATCAGGGAGACCCTCAAAGGCATATTTTAAGCCGATACACAGATCATTTTGTTACGCTTACTGGACGGATTTGCGAAATCCCTGTTCAGGACGGCGATATTACGCAATATACCGTTGATGTAAGGCGGCTTCTCTGCGGTAATGCGGAGCGTAAAATACGGGAAACCGTGCATATAACATCAAGCGAAAAATTTCAGTATGGTGAAACCGTAAATTTCAGCGGCTTTCCCGATACGTTTCCCGAAAGGCTTAATGAAAGCGGTTTTGATTTGGCTAAATACTACAAATCAAAAAACATATTTTTCCGCATGACAGCAGAAGAGGCTCGGTTATCTTCCGAAAAAATCCGCAGTTATTCCGTGTATTCCATATCAACAGGAATTAAATGCATTATTTCCCAATTTATCGAAAAATATAACACAGGCGACAAAGCGGCGGTGTTAAAGGCTGTACTTACTGGCAACAAAAAGGAAATTTCCGAAGAGCTTTATGACATAATGCTCAGAACCGATACAAGCAAGAGTCTTTATCCGGCTTTTTTACATATAATGATGCTTGTAACCTTTGTCGGGCTGTTTTCGCGTATTGTGCCGAAAAAATACCGAG
>CAYUSE010000229.1:0-2614 GCA_964447095.1 uncultured Lachnospiraceae bacterium
ACACTCCTTTGATGCAAAACGCCTTTGCCTTGCTTTTATTTATTTTTTACCATTTTATTATACACTTTTTAATCTAAAAATTCAACACTTTTTTAGACAAATTTCTGCCTTGACACTTTTGCGGTTTTGGGATAAAATACTGTAAGGTGATTAAAATGGAGAAAAAAGAAACACCCATGAAAATGGGCTATTTAATAAAGCGGTTTGTGCCGTATTTTAAACATTACAAGGGGATATTGATTTTAGACTTGCTCTGCGCGTCATTAACGACCGTATGCGAGCTTGTGTTCCCAATGCTTATCCGATACATAACAAACATGGGAATAAACGATATGGCGTCGCTTACGATAGGGCTGATATTAAAAATCGGTCTGTTTTATCTGATTTTGCGTCTCATCGACACTGCCGCAAATTTCTATATGGCAGACACGGGTCATATCATGGGCGCGAAAATCGAAACCGATATGCGACGCGATTTGTTTGCGCATTTGCAGAGATTGTCGTACTCGTATTACAGCGACCACAAGGTCGGTCAGATTATGGCGAGAATTACAAGCGACCTGTTTGACATTACGGAATTTGCGCATCACTGCCCCGAGGAATTTTTTATCTGCACGCTCAAAATTGTCGTGTCGTTTATAATTCTCTGCGGCGTGAATGTGCCGCTTACGCTTATAATTTTCGCGGCGTTTCCTATAATAATAGTGTTCGTAAAATTCTTCAATATCCGTATGCGCCGCGCGTTTAAGGCGCAGAGAAACCAGATAGGCGAAATTAACGCGCAGGTTGAGGACACGCTTCTCGGTATTCGCGTCGTGAAATCGTTCGCGAACGAGGACATTGAAAAAGATAAATTCGAGGACGGCAACAAAAAATTTCTTGATACTAAAAAAGTCGGCTATTTCTATATGGCGGGCTTCCAGACGTCAAACCGCTTTTTTGAGGGTATGATGTATCTTGCGGTTGTTGTCGCGGGCTCGGTTTTCATGATAAAGGGCATGATAAACCCAGCTGACCTAACGGCGTACCTGCTTTATGTAAGCACGCTGCTTGCGTCCGTCCGCACGATTATTCAGTTCACAGAACAGTTCCAGCGCGGCATGACGGGCATTGAGCGTTTTCTTGAAATTATGGACGCGCCCGTTGATATTACCGACAAGCCTGACGCGAAGGACTTAACGGACGTTAAGGGAAATATTAAATTTAAGGACGTAAGTTTCCATTATAACGACGACAAAACAAATGTGCTGACGCATATAAATCTCGACATAAAAAAGGGCGACAGCGTCGCGCTTGTCGGACCGTCGGGCGGCGGCAAAACGACGCTTTGCAATCTCATTCCGAGATTTTACGACGTTACGGACGGCGCGATTTATATTGACGGCGCGGATATACGCGACGTAACGCTGCCGTCCTTAAGGAACTCAATCGGTGTTGTTCAGCAGGAGGTATATTTGTTCTCGGGAACGGTTTATGAAAATATTGCCTATGGTCTGCCGGGAGCTGACCGCGAAGCCGTAATTTTGGCGGCAAAGCGCGCGGGCGCACATGAGTTTATTGAAGCCTTGCCGCAGGGGTATGACACTTATGTCGGAGAGCGCGGCGTTAAGCTGTCGGGCGGTCAGAAACAGAGAATAAGTATCGCGCGCGTATTTTTGAAAAATCCGCCGATACTGATTTTGGACGAGGCGACCTCCGCGCTTGATAATGAAAGCGAAAAAATCGTTCAGGACTCCCTCGAGGCTCTTGCAAAGGGCAGAACGGTGTTCACTATCGCGCACAGACTGACGACTATCCGCAATGCTAATCTCATTCTTGTTCTTACCGAAAATGGTATTGAGGAACAGGGAACACATCAGGAATTGCTCGAAAAAGACGGAATTTACAAAGGTCTTTACAGTATGTACGCGAATATGTAGGAGTAAGGGGAGATGCGCTATGAAAAAGAAAAACTTCTTATTATTTTAATTGAATTTAGTGATATTAGTTCAAATTGGTTTACAATAATACTTTCATTGCCGCCGCCAATCCCTATGATGAAACAGGAAACACTGACATTGATGAAATAAATTGCAAAATAATACATTTTGTCAGGCATAAATATTTTTAAAAAGTATTGACAAAAATGTAATTGTGGTATATTATATAAATAACCACAAAGGTAATTATATGTTCATAAAGTTCACAAAAAGCGAAATCCCCAAGAATGGCAGTTCTTGGGGATTTCTTTATGGGCTACTTGTCAGAATTATGTCTGTCTAACCACTTGCAAATATAATAACCGATTATACTTGCCTCAACAGACATAGTGAATATGATAAAAATATGAAGTCGTTCTGCTCGGTAAAACGTATTGAATTGTAACAAGGCTTCCCCCGGGGGAAGCTGTCACCTGTTGCTTTGCGTTAGCAATCAACAGGCGACTGATGAGGGTAAAAAAGCGCAAAACATCCCTCATCCGTCATTTGCTATGGCAAATGACACCTTCCCCTAAGGGGAAGGCAAAAAAATATCAAAAAAAACCTTGACAATCACATAATAATGTGGTAATATATATCAGTAAAACAAGCAGAACCACTGTTCTCACCGTACGGTAATTGCGCTTTGCGGTAAA
>CAYUSE010000230.1:0-2608 GCA_964447095.1 uncultured Lachnospiraceae bacterium
GAATGCGATAACTGCGGCTAATAATCTTCTATCAGCTATGATTTACAACAATATCCATCATGTCTACGCGCTTGATATTGACGTTACTAACATTGTATGGAAAAGAGTTCTTGATATGAACGACCGCGCCTTACGCAAAATTGTTGTCGGAATGGGCGGTAAGATAAACGGCGTTCCGCGTGAGGACGGCTTTATAATAACGGTTGCGTCCGAGATTATGGCGATTTTATGCCTTGCATCGGATATTGCCGATTTGAAAAAGCGTCTGGGAAATATTATAATTGGCTATAACAGAAGCGGTCAGCCGGTAAAAGCGTCCGATTTGAAGGCGGAGGGCGCAATGACAACGCTTTTAAAGGACGCGATTAAGCCGAATTTGGTACAGACGCTTGAGCATACTCCGTGTCTTATTCACGGCGGACCGTTTGCAAATATCGCGCACGGCTGTAACAGCGTTCAGGCGACAAAGCTTGCGATGAAGCTTGGAGATTACGCTATCACAGAGGCGGGCTTCGGCGCGGATTTGGGCGCAGAAAAATTCATGGATATAAAATGCCGCATGGCGAATATCTATCCGGATGCAGTCGTTATTGTAGCGACTGTCCGCGCGCTTAAATATAACGGCGGCGTGGCAAAGGCGGATTTGGCAGAACCAAATGTAAATGCTCTTAAAAAGGGAATTGTAAATCTTGAAAAACATATTGAAAATATGAAAAACTTCGGCGCTCCTGTCGTTGTGGCGGTAAACCGCTTCCATACGGACAGTGACGAAGAACTTAATGCAGTTATTGAAAGCTGTGAAAAATTGGGAGCGTCATGCGCGCTGAGCGAGGTTTTTGCAAAAGGCGGAGATGGCGGAACAGAGCTTGCCGAAAAGGTAATAGAAGCTATAGAAACACAGCCTGCAAAATATAATCCTACATACGATATAAATGACAGCATAAAGGACAAAATTAACGCTGTCGTCACAAAAATTTACGGCGGCAAAGATGTTGAATATTCCGCAAAGGCGAATAAGCAGATTAAAAAGCTCGAGGAACTCGGACTTGATAAAAAGCCTGTATGTATGGCAAAAACTCAGTATTCGCTGTCGGATAACGCATCATTGCTCGGCAGACCCGAGGGATTTACCGTAAACGTAAGCGAGGTAAGAGTATCAAACGGCGCGGGATTTATTGTTGTTGAAACGGGCAGCATTATGATAATGCCGGGACTTCCTAAAATTCCTGCGGCTGAAAAAATAGATGTCGATAAAAACGGCACAATAACGGGATTGTTTTAATTATGGAATATATTTCAAAAAACGCGGCAGACACAAAAAAAATTGCGGCGGAATTTGTAAAAACGCTTCATGATGGCGATGTAATCTGTATGTACGGCGACTTGGGAGCCGGAAAAACAGCATTTGCGCAGGGCTTGGCGCAGGGGCTTAATATCGGCGAGCCGATTACAAGTCCGACATTTACGATAGTAAACGAATATTACGGCGACTTGCCGCTGTATCATTTTGATGTTTACCGCATTGCCGACACTGATGAAATGTATGAGATCGGCTATGAAGAGTACGTGTACGGAGACGGCATAAGCGTTATAGAGTGGGCGGAATTGATTGAGGATATTTTGCCCGAAAAACGATATAATGTCACCATAAAAAAGGATATGGCAGAAAGCGAAGACTATAGGAAAATAATAATAGAAAGAATAGAAAAACAATGAAAATTCTTGCAGCAGATACCTCATCAAATGTCGCTGCCGTGGCAGTTGCGGAGGATAATGTACTCCTTGGGGAGTATATACTAAATCACAAAAAGACACACTCACAGAAAATCATGGTTATGATTGACGCGCTTTTAACCGACTTGGAACTGACGGTCAAGGATATTGACCTGTTTGCCGTGTCAAATGGACCGGGCTCGTTTACGGGACTGCGTATCGGCGTTGCGACAATGAAGGGCTTGGCGCACAGCGTAAACAAGCCGATTGCAGGCGTTTCGCCGCTGGCGGCTATGGCGTATAATCTGCCATACTCTGAACATATAATCGTGCCGATTATGGACGCGCGTCAGAACAGGATTTATACCGCGTCGTATATCTGGGACGAGGACGGCTTTAAGGAACTTACCGAACCCGAGGCAACGACAATTGAGGAATGTGTCGCCGATTGCGGCGAATATCTTGACACGATTTTTGTCGGTGACGGAGCGGTTATCCATAAAGAATATATTAAGTCAAAGCTCGGAGAACATGCGATATTTGCACCGTCAAACGCGATTGGACAGCGCGCGTCATCTGTTGCCGCGCTTGCGTATGAAATGGCAAAAAAAGGCGAGGTAAGCGATTATTTAAGCCTAAAACCTATATACTTAAAAAAATCACAGGCAGAACAGGAGCTTGAGAAAAAATCTCATCAGAATAAAACAGATTAAAACACAGAAAGGGAAAACAGATATGTTAGCAATAGGAAGCGACCACGGCGGTTTTGAGCTTAAAAACCACGTGAAAAAACATCTTGAAGAAAGAGGAATAGAAGTAAAGGATTTCGGCGTTTTTGATGAAAAAAGCGTTGATTATCCCGACTGCGCAAAGCCTGTCTGCGAGGCGGTTTTGT
>CAYUSE010000231.1:0-2606 GCA_964447095.1 uncultured Lachnospiraceae bacterium
AGGCACAGGAGTCACTGTATTTATTGTCGCTGCAGGTGTCGTAACAGGCATTACAGACGGCGCCGTTGTTACTACAGCTACAGGTGTCGGCTTCGGCTTTTTCGCATTTTCCTTTATCGCATAGCTTCCAAATCCGACTGCTGCAATACACGCAAGACAAATGGCGCAGACAATAGCAATCTTAGTCTGCTGCTGACGTCTTTTCTTTGAATTACGTCTTTTTTCAATTTCAGAAAGCTGTAACTGCTTTTCCTCCATCATTTTCTGCATCTGTTCCCTGCGCTTTATTTCATTTTCATCTAAAATTTCTTCCTCAATTTCTTCCTGAGTTTCGGTAATTTCCTCTTCAGGCTGTTCCTCAATAAGGTCGGCTCCGCAAAACTCACATTTTTCCGTTCCATCCGGAAGCTGGGCGCCGCATTTTTTACATAGCATATTTTTTACCTCCGCTTTTATCCATTTACAATAGTAATTATATTATTTTCCCTGTTTCAAATCAATAACCGCAATATTATATGTGTATTACAATATAAAAACATTACTCTTTTTCATACATAAAGCTCTCTATTTTTTCCATTATCTGTATATTTTTTATTCCTGAATAATATCCTGCGCCACATGCGGCTATAGGAACAACCGCCATAAGAACAACCGAATACCACGTTATAGCTCCGCAGTGCATATTCATAAGTCCATTATACGGGAACGACAGAAAATAGAAAATTGCATTTACGGCAGTCGGTATTACACCGATAACGCTGTCGCCCTCAGAAAAGAACTGCCAATCAAGCTCATACAATGCAAAAAATACAAGCATAGCAGCCGCTATCGCTCCGCCGAACATAAATCCCTTTACAAGCTTAGGTTCTAAAGGCGTATATGTTTTATTGTCAAGCGCGGCGAACTTTTTGGATTTTGAATACAGCAATATAAAATATACCGCTATAAACACCACAGACAAAAGCTCTTTCCATACGCTTCGCGACAGAAAATACCAAAACGCCACCATACCGAATACAAATGTCACTCCTGCCGCCGCAAGATGCTGCAAAAGCATCATACAGAACTGATATTTAACAGTAATTTTCACGCTATCTCTCATGGCTTAATCATTTTCCCTTCATTAAATTATGTTCTTATTCATCACATTTTATGCTTTTTCCGGCAATTATTCCCGAAGACCATGCCCACTGCAAATTATAGCCTCCGCAGTCACCGTCAATATCAAGGACCTCACCAACAGCATACAATCCCTTTACAAGCTTAGACTGCATAGTACACGGGTCAAATTCCGAAGTCATCGCTCCGCCCTTGGTAACCTGAGCGTTATTCCATGACATTGTGCCTATTATCTTAAACTCCCATGCCTTAATAGTTTTTGCGATTTTTAAAATATCGTTTTCCGTAAGAGTTACGGCATACCTTGATAACGGTTCAAGATGGAGATATTTTAAAAGCGCCTGTCCTAACCGCTTATTTAATATGCCTACAAAAAAATTCTCCAATGCAAGTTTCGGTGCTCTCAAAATCCGCTCAGTCAGCATATTTATAAGCTGTTCCACGCTGTATTCAGGCATCAGGTCAATATATAATCTATCCTGCTTTTGAAGCCTTGATGAAATCGAAAATACGGGAGGCCCTGAAATACCGTAATCAGTAAAAAGAATTTCGCCGCTTTCTTTAAAATCATCAAGAATAATTTCGCCCTGTATTTTTATCCCCTTCAATTTTTTTACAACATCAGTTTCCGTCTTAATCTGAACAAGCGACGGTCTTACCTCGGTCACCGTATGCCCAAAGCTTTTTAATATGTCATATCCGCTGCCGTTTGAACCAAGATTAGGCGCGGCTCTTCCGCCTGTTGCTACAATTACCGCGCTGCTTGTAAACTGCTCGCCGCTATAAAGCGTTATTTTAAATTTATCCGAATCCTTTTTAACAGACTTAACCTCTGATTTTGTCCGCAATTCTACGCTAAGCTCTTCCGCCCTCATACGAAGTGCGTCAAGAACCGCCGAAGCCTGCTCAGAATACGGATATACCTTTCCGTTTTCCTCTATCTTATGCCAAATTCCCAAGTCATAGAAAAAATCAAGCGTTTCATTTACCCAAAAACGATTTAACGCTCCTTTTATAAAATAGGTATTTTTCCCGTGGTAATTTGAAAAACCTGCATTTATATTCGTCATATTACACCGTCCGTTGCCGGTTGATAAGATTTTCCTTCCGACGCGGTCATTAAGCTCAAAAACTATTACGTCACAACCGTTTTCCGCAGCCACAATCGCAGCCGCAAGTCCCGACGCGCCGCCGCCTATTATTGCGACATTCACAAATTTACACCTCTTTAAAAACTAATTTAATTTTTTCTTCGCTTCTTTTTCATCAATATATTCCATACATACAGCACGTAAAATTGCAATAACGGGAACAGATAAAAGCATACCCAAAAATCCGAAAAGTGTTCCGCCTACAGATACCGCAAGCACAATAGCAAGCGGACTTATCTCCAGATTATCGCTCATTACCTTAGGTCCAAGAACATTTCAGTCAAGCTGCTGCAAAACAACCACCGCAACCGCCGTCCATACAGCTCGCCACAAACC
>CAYUSE010000232.1:0-2599 GCA_964447095.1 uncultured Lachnospiraceae bacterium
AAATAATATAGAAAGACAAGACATAATAAGGAGAAGATTTCCATGAAAAAGCAAAGCTTTATAAGCGGCGCGCTGATTTTGATGATAGCGAACGCGATTTCAAAAATTCTCGGCGCAGTATTCAAAATACCGCTTACATATATACTTAATGAAGAAGGAATGGCGATTTTCAATACGTCATTTCAAATATATATAATGATTTTATCTTTTATCGTATCCGGATTTCCGTTTGCGGTTGCGAAGCTTGTGGCGGAAAAAATGTCTCTTGGGAAAAAGGAGGAGTCCCATTCGGTAGTTAAAATATCCGCGGTTATTTTATCGGTGCTTGGCATTATCGGCAGTATTGCATTATATGCCCTTTCTCCGTTTTTTGCGGCGGCAATGAAGGAGGAAAATGCAGTTTATGCAATGCGCGCCGTATCGCCTGCAGTATTTTTTGTGGCTCTTGGAACGGCATACAAAAGCTATTTCCAAGGAACATCGAATATGATTCCCACAGCAATTTCACAGGTGGCGGAGGCGGTTATTAAGCTTGCGGCGGGATATGCGCTTGCGGTGTTTTTAATAAACGGCGGAGCCGCGAAGTGCGCAGGCGGAGCAGTGATGGGTGTTACAGCAGGTGAAATAATAGCCACAGCCATACTTATGCTGCTGTATTTTGCGGAAAAACGCGAAAAAACACAGAATATAACGCGCGGTAACAGCGGTGAAATAATAAAAGCTCTCATGACAGTCGCAATACCGCTTTTATGCGCGTCTGTTGTCGGGGATATGATGAATGTGCTTGATACAACAGTGGTAAGAAATCAGCTTCTGAAGGCAGGCTTAGAAGCTGACGAGGCGCGTTTTTTATACGGCGCGTACACAGGCTATGCTTTGACGGTATTTAATCTGCCGATAGGAATACTGTCAACTCTCGGCATAAGCATTTTGCCTGTGATTGCCGGCGCAATTGCAGTAGGAAACAGAAGCAGGGCGAAAAAAGCGACACAGCTCGCACTGAGACTTACGATTTTAGCATCTGTTCCATGTTCTGTATTGCTTTTTACTCAAAGCGACGGTATTCTGGAGCTTCTGTTTCATAATACATCTTCGGCTATGATGCTGACCGTGGTGTCGCCGTGCGTTGTCATGATGTGTGTATCACAAATCTGCGCGGCGGTCTTGCAGTCGGCAAATAAAATAGCTGAGCCGTTTTTTTTCGCGCTTATCGGCTCGGTTATAAAGCTTATTATAAGCTTTATCCTTGTAAAAAATCCGCATTATAATATTTACGGTTCGGCAATAGGCTCAAATATTGCGTGCCTTATAATAATGATATTAAATTTGAATGCGGTGAAAAAACATCTTGACTTAAAATTAAGCATGAGCGGTATGGTGATTAAGCCGTTTTTGGCGGCGGCAGTGATGTGTCTTGTGATTTATTTTTTGCAGGCTCCGCTCGGCGCAAAAACAGCAAATGATATGATACGTCTTTTTGTTACTTGCATATTATCAATGTCAGCTTATCTTATGACATTGTTTCTGACAAACGCCGTGTCAATAAGGGAAGTGCGGAAAATTTTGAAATAGCTTGTAATTTTTCGGGAATAGTGATACAATAAGGAAAAAATAAGATAAGGGACGGTACAGAGATGAAAAACTATACAATACAGGATTTGCTCGATATTATGGAAACGCTTCGCGGCGAGAGCGGCTGTCCGTGGGACAGGGTTCAGACGCACGAGAGCATTAAAAAGAGCATGATTGAGGAGTGTTACGAGGCAATTGACGCGCTTGACAGCGGTAACGACGACGCGTTTGCCAACGAGCTTGGCGACGTGCTTTTGCAGGTGGTGTTTCATTCGCAGCTTGCAAAGGAGCGCGGAGCGTTCGATTTTAACCGCGTGGTAAATGAAATCTGCACAAAGCTTATTGCGCGCCATACGCATGTGTTCGGACCCGAAAAAGCGGGGGACGCGGAAGAAGCATTGTCTAATTGGGAAAAAAATAAGAAAAAAGAGAAGAATTTGCAGACTTATGCAGATGTGCTGAAGGATGTTCCGCATTATCTGCCGGCGTTGATGAGAAGCGAGAAAATTCAGAAGAAGGCAAGCAGCGCAGAATTTGATTGGGGCGCGATTGAACCCGTTTACGATAAGGTTTACGAGGAAATTGATGAATTAAAGGAAGCGGAAAAGACCGGCAGCTTAGAAAAAATAGAGGAAGAATACGGAGATTTACTGTTTGCGGCTGTAAATTTGGGCAGATTTTTAAAGGTAAACCCCGAGATAGCTCTTGCAAAGGCGAGTGATAAATTTATAAAAAGATTTGAAAAAATGGAACAGGCGGCGGCAGACAGCGGACTTGATTTTACGTCTCTGCCGCTTGACGAAAAGGATAAATTGTGGGAAAAAGCTAAAGAGAATGGGTGAAAAATAGAAGTTTTTATTAAAATTTGGCTTAAAATGGTATAAAAGACTTGACAGAACGGTAAAATTGTATTAGAATACTGTATTAGCAAAGGTTTTTTAAAACTTTTATTATATTTCATAGGAGGAAAAAAATATGAACAAAACAGAATTAGTGGCAGCAGTTGCTCAGACAGCAGAGTTGTCAA
>CAYUSE010000233.1:0-2574 GCA_964447095.1 uncultured Lachnospiraceae bacterium
TCTTCTTGCAGGTGGCGGGGATGGCGGCGATGAGCTTGTCCGCCTTCCAGGGGCGGTACAGGCGGACCTTGATCAGGCCGACCTTTTCGCCCTGCGCGGTCATGTAATCAATGACTTCTTCCGCGACGTCGCAGATGGAACCCATGGCAATGATCACGCGTTCCGCATCCGGTGCGCCGTAGTAATTGAACAGCTTATAGTCCGTGCCAAGCTTAGCATTGACTTTGTCCATGTACTCCTGAGTAAGAGCCGGAATTTTATCATAAGCTGAGTTGCAGGCTTCTCTTGCCTGGAAGAATACATCGCCGTTCTGAGCGGTACCTCTCTGAGCCGGATGCTCAGGATTAAGAGATGTGTGACGCCATTCGTTAAGAGCGTCCCAATCTACCATTTCAGCAAGCTCCTTGTAGTCCCAGCAAGCAACCTTCTGGTATTCATGAGATGTTCTGAAGCCGTCAAAGAAATGAAGGAACGGAATTCTGCCCTTAATTGTTGTAAGATGAGCAACCGCGCCTAAGTCCATAGCCTCCTGCGGATTTGTTGACGCAAGCATAGCGAAGCCTGTCTGACGGCATGCCATAACGTCACTGTGGTCGCCAAAGATTGAAAGCGCGTGTGAAGCGATAGCTCTTGCCGATACGTTGAATACGCATGGAAGCTGTTCGCCCGCAATTTTGTACATATTCGGAATCATAAGTAAAAGACCCTGTGAAGCCGTATAGGTTGTTGTTAGAGCTCCTGCCGTAAGAGAACCGTGAACAGCGCCTGCTGCGCCTGCCTCTGACTGCATTTCTACAACCTTAACAGTTTGTCCGAAAATGTTTTTCTGTCCTGCGGCAGCCCATTTGTCTGTGACTTCCGCCATTGTGGATGATGGTGTGATAGGATAGATAGCCGCAACATCCGTAAACGCATACGAAGCGTAAGCGGCAGCGTTGTTACCATCCATCGTTTTCATTTTTCTTGCCATTGGATTTTTCCTCCTATTTATAATTTGTGTATTATTTTAACATACATAGGTATATAATACCACTTTTTTTTCATAAAATCAAGGTGTTATTCACTATATTTTGTATGTTTTTATAAAAAAATCGGATTTTTTACGTAATTACGGATTTTTAATGGCAAAAAAAATTATTATTTTTATGCGGCTGTTAGTCTTTAGTAACTTTTATGCGGATTTTAAAAGATATAAAAAATATTTTTCTTTCGTTTTAAATTTATGCCTGAGATGCCAGCATATAGCGGACATTTTTACGGTACGCGCATCCGAAAGGGGACGGCTGTTGCATAACAGATATTTTATTCTTTTTTCAAATAAAAATGTATATATTTCCGTATATATTCCGAGGAAATAAAGCGCAAATGAAGCGTATAATAATTTCATGACTGTTTTCTCCTTATAAATATTTACCCATAAAATAATACATATATTATTTGTTTCAAGGCTCAAAAAAATCATTGTAATTTTTGTTGACTTATGAAAAAAATGGTGATATAATATATACGAACATACGTTCAATACACTCGGAAAATGTGATAAACAGATAAGTTTTACAGACGTAACAAAACTGTAACAAATCAATAATCTGTCTGTAATTGATTTTATAGATATTGGGTGTTATAATCTAAAACAGACGTCAGAAACCACAATATATAGTATGTGATGAAAATAGATACAAATTATACGAGGTGTAAAAATCATGAAAGCAGAAGATTTAAGAGTAGTAAAAAAAGATGGCACAAAGGAAGAATTTAACGTTCAGAAGGTTGTTGTTGCAGTAAATAAATCTGCATTCCGCGCGCTTGTAAAATTTACCGAGGATGACATAAATTTTATATGCAAATTCGTTGAGGAAGAGGCGCTTAAAATGAATAAGCCCGAAATCCAGATTGCGGAAATGCACAATATTGTCGAGGGGGCGCTTGAAAGAGTAAATCCGAAGGTTGCAAAAAGCTACCGCGATTACAGGAACTACAAACAGGACTTTGTTCAGATGCTTGACGAGGTTTATAAAAAGAGCCAGTCGATTATGTATATCGGTGACAAGGAAAACTCGAATACGGACAGCGCGCTTGTTTCAACAAAGAGAAGCCTTATATTTAATCAGTTAAATAAGGAATTATATAAGAAGTTTTTCCTTACGACAGAGGAATTGCAGGCGTGCCGCGACGGATATATCTATATTCACGATATGTCCGCAAGACGCGACACGATGAACTGCTGTCTGTTTGACGTAGAAAATGTCTTGACAGGCGGATTTGAAATGGGAAATCTATGGTATAACGAGCCGAAAACGCTTGACACGGCATTTGACGTAATCGGCGACATTGTACTTTCGGCGGCAAGTCAGCAGTACGGCGGTTTTACCGTTCCGTCGGCGGATTTGATATTAGAGCCCTATGCGGAAAAATCATATAACAAATATATAGAAAAATACACGGATTTAGGTATTGACAGAAAAAAAGCCGAGGAAGTAGCTTTAAATGATGTTAAAATGGAATTTGAACAGGGCTTCCAGTGCTGGGAATATAAGTTTAATTCCGTATCATCAAGCAGAGGCGACTATCCGT
>CAYUSE010000234.1:0-2550 GCA_964447095.1 uncultured Lachnospiraceae bacterium
CATACGAACATGCCATACAAACAACGCCATTGCTGTTTCTTTTAATATAATAACACATTTTAAAAAAGTTTGCAAGAGGTAATTTTAAAAAATGTGAAATTTTTTATTCATCACCGAATAATTCCTCGTCGGAATACGGGTTTCCGTTATCATGGTCAGCTTCTTCCGCCGAGCTGCTGCTCGCTTCTGCTGCAGGTTCGTCGTTTGCTTCTGCTGCGGCAGGCTTTTCTTCAACGTGCTTTTTGTATGTGCTTGCCGGAAGAGCTTCTGTTCTTAAA
This sequence comes from uncultured Lachnospiraceae bacterium, assembly GCA_964447095.1. GTDB lineage: Bacteria > Bacillota > Clostridia > UBA1381 > UBA1381 > JALEPO01. Next base: position 279 of record CAYUSE010000234.1, read on the forward strand.
ACTGCTCCGTTAGCGTAAACAGTTCTTGTTGAACTGACACGGGTATCGCCGTTGTTGCCATAAGAGGTGGAATTGTTTATTTTAACCTCGCGTGCCGGTTCCCAGTTCGTACCTATAATAGATACGGTTATAGTACCGCCGCCTGCTTTTGCCGAAATCTTAACGGGATAATTCGTATTGTTCTTGAATTTGAAATCGGGACCGCCGTCTGCAACGGTCGCGTCCTGACCGTTTGGCACATAAGAAACGGTGAACATGTGGTTTGTTCTTGTTACGATTTCCAAATCGGAATAGAGAACTGCATTATATAATGTAGAACTTACCTGACATGTTCCGCCGCCTATTCCCTCAACCGATTTGCCGTCAACATATTCAGTGGCGGTAGAAAAACCGTTTGCGACTGTTCTTCTGCCTACGGTATCGTTAAACGAAAAAGTCTCGCCGGGCGCAATTACTTTACCGTTTATAAGAGATGCGGCACGCGCTACATTTGATGCGCGGTTTGCAGTTGACGAAGCGTACGAGGTTGAATATGAAGCCATGGTATTTGCAAAAAGCTTTGACTGCAATTCCTCTGATGTTACTGCTGCTTTTGAAATATAGAACGGTATTTCAACAGGCGAGCCGCCGTCTGCAAGAAGCGCAAGCAAGGGAGTGGCTTCTTCTTTATTTATATACCGTCCGTCTGCAGCTTCTTCTATTGTTACCTGATTGTTTTCTACCTTAAAATATGCGTCCACAGGGTCTGCGTAAACAGCTCCGTCAAATTCCTCTAATGTCGGCATAACGGGACTTGCCTTTGCAAGACTTACCGCAATATTTGAATAATTATCCTTTTCAAGAGCTTTTTTGATATCCTCATAAGCCTTATCGGGATTGCCGTCGTAGCCTGTTCTGCCGGGCCATACGAGAGCCTTTCCGTCGCCTATATCAATATACGGCTTTTCAAACGGACCGTAGACATGAACTCCGAATTCATTTATTTTTTCCTTGAGTTTTTCCTCATCAACATTGGCTACAGGCATAATATTGTGCTTATGAAAAATTAAACCCATCGCTGTAAGACCGTCTTTTAGCTTATTGCCGGTTTTTCCGTAATTAAGAGCTTTTTTTGCAGTTTCCTCCGGACGAGCGCTGAGACCTATATCGTCGCCCTTTATTGAAAAGGTCTGACCGTTTGAGCTGAGAGTTATTTTCGTATTTTCAAGCATATACGTCTTTTGTATTTTATCTATCACGTCCTGAGTTGACAGACCGCCTACGTCTATATTTTCAATCTGCACGCCTCTTGCAATAGTATTTACGGGAAGCGAGATTATGCACACGATATATGTTGCCGCAAAAATCACTGCTAAAATTCCGAGAATAATCAGCGTGATTTTCAAGACCTTTTTATGGCTTTTTTTCGGCGCGGAACGCGGTCTTGTGAGATTGGAAATTTGGGGAAGCTCAACTTCGTGAATACTGTCCAGCTCCTCCTGCGTGGGAAGCGGTAAATCTATAGAGCTTTGCTCACTGTGTCCGAAATCATCCTCGTCATTGTTATTGTTTTCTGCTGACGTATCGTCAGCATCAGTATTGTTTTGAGAGCTTTCGCTGTCGATATCGTCGTTTAATTCATCATCCATGTTGTCTATATTGTTATTCATAATCAACCAATCCTTTTATAATTTATTTAAAAAATCGCTTGAAATCATCAAGATATGCGGAATATTCCTTCATAAAATCCCGGAAATGACTGCTTTTCATAAGCAGATTGAAAGTTTTTTTGAGATTTTTTACAAATTTTTCATCAAAATCCTCAAAATAAAAATGCTTTGCCAGAGGACAAACACTTTTTGCCCGCGGGTCGGTTATAATTTCAAGCTTTCCCTCCGTATTTAAGTACGGAGTAAGAGGAAAAATCCTGCATGAGAGCGGTCTCTGGTATCTGTCGCAGTTTCCGCTGCACATTGCGATTTCCGTATTATATTTTTTGCCGTTATGAGTATATGTTAAATCTGATTTTTCTATAACAATCCAATCGGGATTTAAAAGCGCAAAAACTGAGCTTTCTCCCGGAAATAAATACATTCCGCTCTCCTCACCCTTGCAGCATGCCTTGCCGCAGAGCTGTCCGCAGTCAACAGGTACTGGAGTGACGTTATCAAATAATCGGTATAGTTGTAAATAAACGTATGCGGTATTCATGATTTTCCTCTCAAATTCAGTATATTAAGTATAAATTATTCTATCATATTTAATAAATAAAAACAATATGTAAATTTTTTTT
>CAYUSE010000235.1:0-2541 GCA_964447095.1 uncultured Lachnospiraceae bacterium
TTTGCTCTTTCATTTCCTTATTAAAAATCGTTACGCCGTTTGCGTCAATCGTACCCGCGCCCGCAATGACAAATCCGCGAACGCCGTTTTCTCCGATACCGGCGTTTATCAATGAGGCGTAGCAGGAGGCGTCATGCCCCTCCCAGCGATAGCGGCAAATCGGGAAATCCTCCGCGCTGTCGCTTCCTTTCAGTGTTCCGCCTTCGCATAGATATAGATTTACGCCCTGTTTAAAAAACAGCGCGCCTGTCAGATATGTTCCCTTGGGAACAACAATAACACCGCCGCCGTTATCTGATACGGTGTCAATCAGCGATTGAATTTTTGCGGTGTGAACTTCTTTGTTATCAATAATGTTATAGTCGGTTAAAATGTACGGCTTGCCCAAATCTGCGATTTCCTCAAAGAGCAGTTCCTTGTCAGTCATGACATATATTCTCCTTTAATCTTTTTGCTTGATTATAGCAAAATGAGCGGCGATTGTCAATAATTCGCGGATGTTAAAGAAAATTTTTGCATTATACAAAATGTCGGAAAATTTTTCAAAAAAATTTAAAAAACTACTATTATTTTGCAATAATTTATGGTAGAATAATATTAAAATTATAAAGAAATGAAGTGGTGGATATGACAAAAGCGGCAGTTACTATAAATTCGCGTCGGTATGACGTTGTGGCGGAGGAATCGGAGGAATACATCGAAAAACTTGCTAAGCACATCAACGAAAAGGTCGAGCTTGTTTTAAGAGGCGGAAAAAATATAATCGGCGAGCGTCCGATTGTGCTTGCGGCGCTTAATATTTGCGATGAATATTTTAAGCTTCGTGACGACCGCAAGACAAATGCTGCAAACAGCGAAAACAGACGTTTAAAAAATGAAATAAAAAAGCTCAGAGCCGAGCTTGACAAAAAATTAAACGACCAGATTTCCATAGATGAAACTGAAATGAAAGCCGAAAAAGCCGATGCGAAAAATGAGCTTGATAAGGCAGGCGAGCAGATAAAATTCCTCGAGGGACAAGTTGCGCTTCTGGAGGGCAAGCTGAAAACGATGGAAGAGGATTATGTAAAACGCGAGCAGGAAATCCTTGAAATGATAGATAAGGATACGAAATGATGGAGTTGCTTGCTCCGGCAGGGAACGCGGCGGCGCTTCATGCCGCTGTTCAGTCAGGAGCGGATGCGGTATATATCGGGGGTCCGAAATTTAACGCCCGCAAATCTGCCGATAATTTTACTGTTGAAGATATAAAAACTTATGCCGATTATTGCCATATCTATGGCGTTGACGTTCATATCGCGTTTAACACGTTAATTAAGGAAAAAGAACTTCCGTATATTGCTGAATATGCTTATGAGCTGAATGACGCAGGAGTTGACGCGCTTATAATTCAAGACATCGGCGCGGCGGAAATTATAAGGAAAGCTGTTCCCGATATGGCGCTTCACGCGAGTACGCAGATGACCGTTACGAGTCTTGAGGGCGTGAAATATCTCGAGGATAAGGGTTTTTCGCGTGTTGTTCTTGCGCGTGAGCTTTCCCGAAAAGAAATTGAATATATATGTAAAAATTCAAAAGCAGAAATTGAGGTTTTTGTTCACGGTGCAATCTGTATGTGCTATTCGGGGCAATGCCTGATGTCAAGCATTTTGGGCGGCAGAAGCGGAAACAGAGGACGCTGCGCTCAGCCCTGCAGATTATCGTATGATTTGCTTGAAAACGGCAAAAAAACCGATAACGGATATATTTTAAGCCCGAAGGATATGGCGCTCATAAATGAACTGAAGGCTTTGCGAGATATTGGCGTTTCATCACTTAAAATTGAAGGAAGGCTTAAAAGCCCCGAGTATGTAAGCGCGGTTGTCGGGATTTACAGAAAATATCTTGACAATATATGCCATGTATCTTATGATGATATGCAGGAGCTTAAAAACGCGTTTTCAAGAAACGGATTTACCGATGGATATTTTACGCAAAAACTCGGAGGCAATATGATGAGCGGCGGCAATTCGCCGAAAATCAATTCGTTTTCCGATGAAGCTCTTAAAAGAGCAGATATAAATTCAAATACCAGAAAAATCCCTGTCAATATAAAGGGGACACTAAAAGAAAATGAAGCGCTTGAAGTGATGCTTTGCGCAGACGATGTCAAAAATGGGGACACAAAATATGGCCATGCAAAAGGGACGCAAAAATCCGAAAGAGCAATAAACAAACCGCTTGATAAAGACAGACTCATATCACAGCTTCAAAAGCTCGGAGACACGCCGTTTGAAGCAGTAAATACGGAGATTTCCCTTGCAGAGGGAATAACAATTCCGATAAAGGAGATAAACGCGGTAAGGCGTCAGGCGGTTGAGGAGCTTACGCGAGAATTAAGCAGCCGGCCGATAGGACGTAAATGCGAAGTAAAGACGGATAGTCTGAATCGTCAAAAGCCTAAGATAACATTGATGGCTGAAGTTAATACATTGGAGCAGGCAGAGGCGGCGGTCAAAAGCGTAATAAAAGTGATTTATTCGCATCAAAAAATAATCGGGG
>CAYUSE010000236.1:0-2538 GCA_964447095.1 uncultured Lachnospiraceae bacterium
CCGTTTTTTAAACCGTTTTCGGTTTTCTTTTTGACGGCGCTTTCTTCGAAGTTGATTTTGCCGGTGTCTTAGATGCCGGCTTTGACGCCTTTGACTGCGCTTTCTTTTCTCCTACAGAGCATGTATGCGTTCCTGCAATTTCGGAATTAGGAGTTTTTTCCTCCTCGTCAAGATGCAGAAACTTCAGTATTTCGCTGTGCGGTCTTGCGATTACCTGCTGTGCCTTTAAACAATTATCCGCTTTTGCTCTCGCAGCACCTGCGTCAATTGCTGCCTTAACAGCGGTCAATTCGCCGCGTACAACAATAGTTACAAGCCGTCCGCCAAGCTTACGCTCTGTTGCGACAAACTCAACCTCCGCCGCCTTTAACATATCGTCAAGGCATATAATCGCATTACCTAAAGCGCTTACCTCTAAAAGTCCAAGTGAAAATTCCATAATCTCCACCTCCTATATTGTCGGCAGAACTTTGGCTACGTCATCATGCGGACGCGGAATTACGTGAACCGCGTACACCTCGCCAATCTCTTTTGCCACAGCTTCGCCTGCATCAACAGCCGCCTTAACGGCGTCAACCTCGCCTCTTATGACTACATTCACAAGACCGGAGCCGATTTTTTCAGTTCCTACAACCACTACATCAGCGGCTTTTGTCATCGCGTCAGAGGCTTCAATTGCGGCTGTCAGACTTCTTGTTTCAATAAATCCTAATGCTTGCATATCTTTTCCTCCTATGCGTTATTCGGTATATGACCTACTTTGTCTCTTCCGACACTCACTCTGTTTGCCATTTTCTGAGCGTCGTCGGTAGGACGCGCGATAACGTGCTTGTTTATAAGTCCCGAAACGCTCTCGGCAGCTCTTGCCGCTGCTTCAACACCTGCCTCAACAGCCGATACGCTGCCCTGAATTTTAACTGCCATAATCAGCGGAACTTCAACCGTTTCGGCATTTGCTGGCTTGTTTGAATCTATCGCAATAACCTTGACATCAGCCGCTTTCGCCGCCGCATCCGCCGCCGTTATCGCTGAAACAAAGCCGTACATTTCGATAATTCCTATTGCTTCATTCATAATCGTTCACCTAAATTAAATCTTTTCTGACGTACGCTATTTTAAGTCCCTTTTGAGCAAGGTTCGTTTCAAGCGCCTCATTCATTTCCTCAAGCGGGAAACGGTGCGTGATAAGCTCCTTAATAGGAAGCCCTATCGCAATAGCTCTCTTCAAGAAATCAAATGTTGTCGCATAATCGCGAAGCGTATAAACCCACGAGCCGACAAGCGTAATCTCCTTTGAACACAAGTCAAAATGCGGATTGATTGTCGCGTCTCCGCCGTTAATGAAGAAGCCCAGCTCGCAAAGTCCGCCGCCGTTACGGATAAATTTATAAATATTCGCATGAGCTACGGGCGAGCCTGTACACTGGAATGCGAAATCCGCAAAATATCCGCCAAACGCGTCTTTAACCGCTTCTGTCAGCGCCTCAATTCCCTTGTGGTTCATGAAGTTTACTGTCCTATCAGCGCCCATACGCTTTGCAAATTCAAGCCTTTGCTCATTTCCGTCAACGGCTACAATATTTTCTATACCCATTGTGCGAAGTACCGCAATACAGATAAGACCGATAGGTCCGCAGCCCTGAACAACAACGCGCGAATTAAATCTCAAAATATTTGTTGTCTTAGCTCTCTCAACAGCGTGTACCAGAACCGCACACGGCTCAATTAAAATTCTTGAGTCCAGATCAAGGTCGGATACATTAAATACTGTTGAACCGCCTCTTATGAATATGTAGTCGCCGTACCAGCCGTTCAAATGAACGTCATCATCCGGCAGAAGTCCGTAAACGTCCGCGCCGCCGACATTTTGCTTGTTAAGGTCAAACATTGTAATATCGGGGTTGTCTTTAAAAATCATACATGTAACAACCTTATCGCCGATTTTAAGCGGCTTACCAGCGCTGTCAACCTTTACATTCTTACCCATTTTTACAATCTCGCCCGTACCCTCGTGACCGAGAACGACAGGAATAAGTGAAAACGGGTCATTTTTGTATTCATGAGCATCTGTACCGCATACGCCGCAGCCTTCAACTCTTACAAGAATATCATCATCGCCTACTTCAGGGATGGGATACTCCTGAATTTCAAACTTTTTAAGAGCTGTCATCATTGCTACTCTCGAGGTTTTTGGAATTTCGCCGCTTGCATGATTACAGTTTCCTGAACACTGTTTTTGCGGTGCTGATACGGGAGCTCCGCCCGTCATTTCCTTTAACACCTGCTGTACCAATGAAGCAATTTCATTTTCATTTATTGTCAAGGTTATCAACTCCTTTGCTTAAATTATATTCAGCGCGTCAGACAATACACATCTTCTCTGTCTTGTAAAGCTGCGCGGCGAAGTCAGTCCCTCGCCTGTCGGACCGGCTATTGTAAATGTCGTCCAGCCCTCTGCATTGAAGCCTATACCCGCGTACGAAGGCGCATTCTTTACAAATATAGTCGTGCAGATAGCCTTTGCGTACTGCGTCATAT
>CAYUSE010000237.1:0-2512 GCA_964447095.1 uncultured Lachnospiraceae bacterium
CTCGCTGAATTCTCCCCCCATATTTCCAACAACCGCATTTTGTCCCCAGTCATAAATTATATTATTTCGTATAATATGTCCGCCGACAGTTTCCTTGCTCCAGCCGATATGTTTTGCCGCAAAAACGCTTTCAAGCTGAGTTTGATAACCGGGCTTACGGCGGTAACGCGTATGCAGATTATGTCCCGTTGACGCCTCCTTGCCGACGCAGACCGCACTGCACCGCGCGTCATGCAGTATATTATTTTCAATTATCCAGCCCTTGCACCAATTAGCGCAAATCATTCCGCTCTGCTCCGAGGTCGGCGGTGACCACTGCGACGCCGCATGCGCCATTTCAAAGCCGCTTACCGTTATGTAATTTACGCCCGTTTCTGACGCGCAAAAACAGCTTTTCCTCACATTGATTTCCGCTGTTTCCTCATTTGGATTATACTCTGCAAAGTTTGCGTATATCTCAGTAATTCCGTCCCGCACAAACGCGCGCCATGTCATTTCGGGAAGCGTTGAAATTCCACTGTCCTCTATAATTTCATTTGCCTCCGACAGAGCTGTTCCATTTATATATACCTGTCCCGTGTGAAGTGGCTTGTCTATAGGTCTTATAAGCCAATCACCGTCTATCTCCTCAGCATAAGGATTATATTTGCCAAAAACACAGTTGTCAATATCCGCTTTCCATATATTTTTGCCGATATTTTCCCATGTATTTATTATTTGCGAGCCTTTTATTATCGCCTTTTCGCCGTATGCGGCTTTAAAGGTAATCCTCTCAAAGTCACCTCTCGCTCCGCGTTTTACCGTAACGCATTCGCGGTATGTACCGCCGCCGACAATAACAGTATCGCCTGCGTCTGCGATTTGAGCCGCCCCCGATATTGTAAGAAACGGTCTGCTTTTACTGCCGTCATTATTGTCGCTGCCTGTTTTTGAAACATATATATTCATTTTTTCTCCCCCCTATACGTGTATTACGTTGTTGCCAGCTGCCTTATAAAGTCTGTTTTTGACTGCAAGCGCATAATCGTCCTGCTCGCAAAATTCGGCAAAAACAATCGTCACACCTAATTCATCAAACTCGCGAAGTGCGGAAAACAGCCTGTTGGCATATTCCTTGTTACTTCTTCCGGCGGACAGGATAACCGCGTCATCATATCCGCTTTCATACATTGTAAGAACTCCCGTAATTTTACCTCGGTTTACTTCAAGCAATTCCTTTATTTTTGCCTGAACCTCATTTTTTCCGCCTTCTACAACTATAACCTCGGCATCGGGCGAATAATGCTTATACTTCATTCCGGGGCATTTCGGTTTGCCCTCGACAGCCGTCGATTTTATTACGTTTTCGTCTATAACCGCTGACGGCACTGCCTCTTTCAGCATTTCATAAGTAACGCCTCCCGGACGGAGAATTACGGGGACATCTCCCGTCGCGTCAACAATCGTGGATTCCACGCCTACAGCGCAGTCGCCTCCATCAATTATTCCGTCAATTCTGCCGTTCATATCATGAATAACATGCTTCGCCTGCGTAGGACTTGGTTTGCCTGATATGTTTGCGCTCGGCGCGGCTATCGGCACACCGGCAGCCTCTATAAATTTGACCGCCGTTTCATTTTCGGGAAAGCGTATTCCCACCGTATCAAGCCCTGCCGTTACAGCATTTGGAATATTGTCCTTCTTCTTCAAAATAATTGTGAAAGGTCCGGGCATAAATGCGTCAATCAGCTTTTTGGCAGTATCGGATATATCTCTCGCCAAGTCGTTTATCTGAGCCTTATCAAAAATATGAACTATAAGCGGATTGTCGGACGGTCTGCCCTTTGCCGCGTATATTTTTTCCGCCGCGTTTTCATTCCATGCCGATGCTCCCAGACCGTAAACCGTTTCTGTCGGAAACGCCACAAGTCCGCCGTTTCTTATTATTTCACCAGCTTTATCCAATTCATCAATTGTAAATATCTTAGTTTCCATCTTACTTGCCTCTAATATAACAGATTATCGGTACTGTTGTCATATTTTATGACCGCCTTTACTCCCTTTACATTATTTACATTTGTGTGAAGCACATAGCCGTCATATTTCATATAGCGTTCCATTTTATCATTACCGGCATACGGACACAGCACCCAATATGAGCCGCCGTTATTCATTTTCTTTATCAAATCAAGTGTGGGAATATAAACCCTGTCCTCTAAATAATAATGATACGCCGTCTTTGATAAATCGCCCGCTCTGTCCTTTGTAAAATTCCAATAATGCGCATGATCTCCCGCAACCGACAAGCCTTTATCATTTGACGCAAGAATTACCTCATTAACTGTCGGCATAATTTTTGCCTTTTCTTCCTCTGTAAATTCACTTAAAAAATCAGTAGAAAGCCATTTCCTCAGCTCGCTTGTTTCCCACATATTATTTGCGCCGTCAAAGCGTCTGTTTGAAACACATTTTTTTGTAATCAGAATAAGCGAATTATCATTCAGCTCTTCCGCTACCTCCCATTTAATAGGTT
>CAYUSE010000238.1:0-2483 GCA_964447095.1 uncultured Lachnospiraceae bacterium
GAAACAGCCGTAAGGTTAAAATCGGTAAGGTAGTAAGCAATAAGATGGATAAAACTATCGTAGTTGCTATCGAATATAATGTAAAGCATCCGCTATACGGAAAAATTGTTAAAAAGACCTATAAGCTAAAGGCGCATGATGAGGAAAATACTTGCTCAATCGGCGATACAGTAAAGGTTATGGAAACAAGACCTCTGTCAAAGGATAAGAGATGGAGATTGGTTGAAATAGTGGAAAAGGTTAAATAATTCATTCCTAAAAAGGAGGAAAATTTGAGATGATACAACAACAAACACTTTTAAAAGTGGCTGACAATACAGGCGCTAAGGAAGTTATGTGTATCCGTGTTATGGGCGGCAGCAGAAAAAGATATGCGGCAGTCGGCGATGAAATCGTTTGCAGCGTTAAAAAGGCAACACCGGGCGGCGTTGTTAAAAAAGGTGACGTTGTAAAGGCTGTTGTAGTAAGAACTGTTAAAGAATCAAAGCGCGCAGACGGATCATATATCAGATTTGACGAGAATGCGGCAGTTATCGTAAGAGATGACAAGAACCCGCGCGGAACTCGTATTTTTGGCCCTGTTGCAAGAGAGCTTAGAGATAAAGAGTACATGAAGATTTTATCATTGGCTCCGGAAGTTCTTTAATTTGAGGAGGATATTGCAATGAACAAAATGCATGTAAAGCGCGGCGACCATGTTATGGTAATCGCCGGCAAGGATAAAGGAAAAGACGGCAAAATCGTTACAGCTATTCCTTCAAAAGGCAAGGTTGTCGTTGAAGGCATTGCTGTTGCAAAGAAGCATCAGAAGGCAAGAATGCAGGGTCAGGAAAGCGGTATTATTCATAAGGAAACGCCGATTGACGCATCAAATGTAATGAGAATATGCCCGAACTGCGGAAAGCCGGCAAGAACAGGCGTAAGAGTACTGGCTGACGGCACAAAGCAGAGATACTGCAAAAAGTGTAACGAAACATTTAACGATTAGTTTTCGAGAGGAGGTAAATTCTAACAATGAGTAGAATGCAAGATAAATACAAAAACGAAGCTGCTCCGGCTCTTATGGAGAAGTTCAGCTACAAGAGCGTAATGCAAATCCCGAAGCTTGAAAAGGTCGTTATAAACATTGGTATGGGTGAAGCAAAGGACAATCCGAAGGCAATAGAGGCGGCAAGCAATGACTTGGCTGCTATTACAGGTCAGAAGCCGATTATTACAAAGGCTAAGAAGTCCGTTGCTAACTTTAAGCTTCGTGAGGGCATGAACATTGGTGTTAAGGTAACATTGAGAGCTGACAAAATGTATGAATTTGTTGACAGATTATTTAATGTTGCTTTGCCGCGTGTACGTGACTTCAGAGGAATCAACCCGAATGGCTTTGACGGCAGAGGCAACTATTCTCTGGGTATCAGAGAACAGTTGATTTTCCCGGAAATTGACTATGATAAGATTGATAAAATCAGAGGTATGGACATTAACTTTGTTACTACCGCACATACAGACGAAGAGGCCCGTGAACTTTTGAGCTTGCTGGGCGCACCGTTCCGTTCATAGTTTTAAGGAGGAAAAAAATTATGGCAAGAAAATCTATGGTTATAAAACAGCAGAGAAAGCCGAAGTATTCAACACAGGCTTACACAAGATGTAAGATTTGCGGCAGACCGCATGCTTACCTTAGAAAGTTTGGCATTTGCCGTATTTGCTTCAGAGAATTGGCATATAAAGGTCAAATCCCGGGAGTTAAAAAGGCAAGCTGGTAAAGATAATTAGAGTACGATTTCTTTTAGATTTCGGAAGCAAATTGCTGACAATTTGTGTTGGCGTAAGGAGGTAAATGAAATGCAAATAACTGATCCTATCGCAGATTTGCTTACGCGTATCAGAAACGCAAGCTCACAAAAGCATGAAACAGTTGATGTTCCCGCTTCAAACATTAAGAAGGCTATTGTTGAAATTCTGAATGAAGAAGGTTATATCAAGGGTTATCAGGTAATCGAGGACGGTAAGCAGGGCGTTATCAGAATTACATTAAAGTACGGACCCGGTAATGAAAGAGTTATCAGCGGTCTTAAGAGAGTTTCTAAGCCCGGTCTTAGATTTTATGCTGGCGCTGACGAATTGCCAAGAGTTCTTAAGGGGCTTGGTATTGCAATCGTTTCAACGTCAAAGGGCATTATGACAGACAAGGAAGCAAGAAAGCAGAACATCGGCGGCGAGGTATTAGCTTTCGTCTGGTAAAAAATAAGGAAGAATTTTTATAATTCCGACTGCTTTTTCCGCTTTTCATCGTTAAATCCGCTTGCCGTATGCAGCATACTGCTTGCGCGAATTTGTCTTGATAAGCGAAAAAATCAGCACAAAATTCTAAAAATTCACGATTGCCGCAGGCAATCAAAAAATAACTGAAAACCTGTTTAATAAACAGAGAAAATTTAAGTTAAGGAGGAAAATCCTATGTCAAGAATAGGTAATTTACCTATCAC
>CAYUSE010000239.1:0-2481 GCA_964447095.1 uncultured Lachnospiraceae bacterium
GAATAGATTTAGGAACAGCGAATACGCTTATTTACGTGAAGGTCAAGGGAATAGTGGTTCGTGAGCCGTCTGTTGTGGCGATAGACAAGTATGTCGGAAAGGTGCTCGCGGTAGGTGAAGAAGCGAATGAAATGATAGGAAGAACGCCGGAAAATATTGTAGCAGTACGCCCGATGAAGGACGGCGTTATCGCTGATTTTGATATTACTCAGGCGATGATAAAGCAATTTATAAAGGAAGCGAATATCAGCAATGTGTTTAAGCCGAGAGTTATCGTATGTATTCCCTCGGGCATAACCGAGGTAGAAAGACGCGCCGTTGAAGAGGCTGTAATTCACGCGGGTGCGCGTGATGTTGTGCTTATAGAAGAGCCCATGGCGGCGGCGATAGGCGCCGGACTTCCGGTTGACGACGCTACGGGCAGTATGGTTGTAGACATAGGCGGCGGCACAACAGAGGTTGCCGTTATTTCGCTTGGCGGAATTGTTGCGTCAAAGTCAATAAGAATTGCGGGCGACGCTTTGGACAGCGCAATTATGAATTATCTTAAAAAAGAACACGGAATAAATATCGGGGATAAAATGGCAGAGGAAATTAAAATGGCTGTAGGCTCAGCTTATGAAATGCCGAAGGAGGGAACCTTTGAGGTAAGAGGACGCGATGTTTCGACGGGACTTCCCAAAACAGTCATAATAAGCGAGGCAGAAACAAGAATTGCGATAAGCGAAAACGTAAACGAGATGATTGAAGCGATTAAATACACTCTTGAGCATACTCCTCCCGAGCTTGCGGCGGATATTATGGAGCGCGGAATAACACTTACGGGCGGAGGCGCGCTTATAAGGGGTCTTGATAAGCTTATAACGCATACAACGAAAATCCCGACGCATGTTGCGGAATATCCGCTTGACTGCGTTGCGGTTGGAACGGGAAAATCGCTTGACAGAATTAAACAGCTTATAGCGGCAAATAAAAATTGACCTGAAAGGAACTTCAAATAGATGAAAAAAGGAAAAAGTGTTGCCGCTGCTGTGACGGCGGGTGTGATGCTTTGTATAATTATAGCGCATTTTGCAGGTTCAAATCCTGTTTCAAATACAATCCGTACAATTTGCTCGCCTGTGGAGAGCGGATTTGCATTTTTGTCGAACAAGCTTTGCTCGGTAGTTGAGTTTTTATGGGAGATGGACGGATATAAAGAGGAAAACGAAAGGCTTGTAAGGGAAATTAACGACATTAACCGTCAGTCTCGTGATTCGGCACAGCTAAGAGAGGAAAATGAACGTTTACAGGCTCTTTTGGAGTTAAAGAACAACATAGAGGGATATTCTACCGTTGCGGCGTCCGTCATAGCGTATTCGGACAGCAATTGGTATGACACAATAGAGATAAATAAGGGTCTTATGCATGGTCTTAGCGTCGGAAACGCGGTTTTGACGCCGGACGGAATTGTCGGAAAAATCACGGACATAGGTCTTAATTGGGCTACTGTTTCAACTGTGCTTAATCCCGATAACGCTATGGGTGTAAAGATAGCGAGAACAGGCGACGCGGCGGTTGTAGAGGGCGATGGAACTCTTTACAGCAGCGGTCTCTGCAAAATGACTTTTATTGACAAGGGCGCGAATATCATTGTAGGAGATTTGCTCGAAACCTCGGGTTCAGGCGGAATATACCCTGCCGGAATACTTGTCGGCGCGATAAGGGAAATCAATTCGGATAATACCGGTATGCTCAATTATGCTACCGTTGAGCCGCTTGTCAATTTTTCGAGATTATACGAGGTGCTTGTTATTAACGGAGTGAGCAAATGAGAAAATTAAAGCTTTTTATATGGATAACGCTTTTGCTTGTTATAAAAATTACAATAATAAACCGTATCGGGTATTTTAATTATGCGCCCGACCCGCTTTTTGCGTTTGCTGTCGCTTACGCGATAATTGAAGAGGATTTTTCATACGGCGTATCCGTAAGCGTTATTTGCGGAATGTGTATAGGCGCGCTGTCAAGCGTGAATTTTCCCGTATCAGTGCTTTTTTACGGTTACAGCGCCGTTATTATAACGGCTTTGAAGGGAAAGGCGCGCCATATTCCAAATTGCGTAAAGACGTATATTTACACAGCGGTTCTGTCGTTTGCAGGCAGTTCTGCAATGTATTTTGTGATGAATTTATCGTATGATAAAAGCACGGTTTTAACTATAATTTTGCCGTATATTATATGTAATGTGATTGCGGCGGTGATAATTTATCCTATTGTAAAGAAAACACTTTTGATTGTTGATGAAAAGAAGAAGCTTATTCCCGAATAACTATGAGAAACGAGGACAGAGATGCTTAACAGTAAAGCAAGATTTATAATTATTAAAATACTTGTCGCGGTTATGCTTTGCGCGCTGTTTTATAAGATGTTTGACTTGCAGATTATGAAGGGCGGACAATATCTTGAAGTGGCAAACAGCCGTCTTATGACAAATATAGT
>CAYUSE010000240.1:0-2398 GCA_964447095.1 uncultured Lachnospiraceae bacterium
GACGCTCTACCACTGAGCCACTCCCGCATATTTCTTAAATATAATAGCATAAATAATTGAGCTTGTCAATACTTTTTTTGAAAATTTTTCAGCAGAATTTGTCGCTATGCTGTTGATATTTCCGGTTTATTATGATAAAATAAAACAGAATATATGAAAATATATCAGAATAGACACAGGAGGCGGTATTTTGACAGAAATATACATAATCCGTCATGGAGAAACTGATTCGAATGTCAGGCAGGCTTGTATCGGGCATAAGGACGTTCCTCTTAACGAGCGCGGACGGGAACAGGTGCGGCATCTTGCGAAAAAACTTATTGATACTGAATTTGATGCAGTTTATGTAAGTCCGCTGACGCGCGCGATAGATACCGCTGCTCCGTTAAAGAAAAAAGCGCCCATGACTATGAGCTACGGTTTGATTGAACGCGATTACGGCGTATGGGACAATATGACCTTTGAAGAAATAAAAGCGCAATATCCGCCGGAATATCAGGCATGGCAGGATAGCTGGATTGATTACATAATTCCTGAGGGTGAAAGCGCGCAAATGGTTCAAAACCGCGTGAATGAGTCAATGGCGAAAATATTATCTGAAAATGACGGCAAGAGAATACTTATAGTAACACATCTTGGAACTGCGCGGCACATTATATCATACCTGCTTGGTTTGACAACAGAGCAAAGCTGGCGTTTTGCGTTAGATAATGCAAAAATGGCAGTAATTGGAAGAACTGATAATAAAGGCATTTTAAAAGCACTTAATATATGAGGAGGATAAACGATGAGCGTAAGAAGAATTTATGTTGAAAAAAAGGACGGATTTGACGTTGAAGCAAAGGGCATATTGGAGGATTTAAGAGAAAACCTTTCGCTTACGGGCTTGACGGCTGTAAGACTGATAAACCGTTATGATGTTGAAGGAATATCGGACGAGGAATATCAAAAGGCAAGAAATTTGATTTTTTCCGAGCCACCTGTAGACTATGCCTACGATGACAAGATTGATATTTCGGAAGGAAAGGTGTTTGCGGTTGAATATCTTCCGGGGCAGTTCGACCAAAGAGCCGCGTCTGCTGAAGAATGTATTTCTATTCTTACGGAAAAGGACAGACCGCATGTAAGAAGTGCGAAAGTGTATGTTCTTATAGGAAATGTTTCCGAAAGTGATGTGGAGAGAGTAAAGCAGTATGTCATAAACCCTGTTGAAGCGCGGGAGGCAAGTCTTGATAAGCCTGCGTCGCTTAATATGGAGCACGTTGTCCCCGAGGACGTTAAAACCGTTGACGGCTTTATTGACATGGACAAGGCTCAGATGGAGGGATTTTTATCCCAAATGGGCTTTGCTATGGATATTGACGACCTTGAGTTTTGCAAAGCTTATTTTAAGGATACAGAAAAACGCAACCCGACTGTGACGGAATTGCGTATGATTGACACATATTGGTCGGACCACTGCCGTCATACAACATTTTCAACGAGAATAAACAATGTTAAAATAAATGACGGAAAGTATGCCGATGTTATCAGCGCATCTTATGAGGAATACAAAAAAGCAAAGTCGGAATTGTATGCGCCCGACCGCGATACATGCCTTATGAATATGGCAACGATTATCGTAAAGCAGCTAAAGAAAAAGGGGCTTTTAAAGGAAATTGACGAGTCCGAGGAAATCAACGCATGCTCAATCGTTGTGCCTGTTGACATTGACGGCAAGGACGAGGATTGGCTTATCATGTTTAAAAACGAAACGCACAACCACCCGACTGAAATTGAGCCGTTCGGCGGCGCGGCAACATGTCTTGGCGGAGCTATCCGCGACCCGTTATCGGGCAGAAGCTATGTTTATCAGGCAATGCGCGTAACAGGCAGCGGCGATCCGAGAGTATCATTAAAGGACACTCATGCAGGAAAGCTGATGCAGAGAAAGATTACAAAAGGCGCGTCCTCGGGCTACAGCTCATACGGCAACCAGATTGGTCTTGCCACGGGTCAGGTTCAAGAAATTTATCATTCGGGTTATGTTGCAAAAAGAATGGAAATCGGCGCGGTAATCGGTGCGGCGCCAAAGAAAAATGTTGTTCGCGAGGTTCCGGCGGCAGGGGATGTTATAATTCTTTTGGGCGGAAGAACAGGACGCGACGGAATCGGCGGAGCGACAGGCTCATCAAAGGCGCATGATGAAAAGAGTGTTTTAACATGCGGAAGCGAGGTCCAAAAGGGTAATCCGCCTGTTGAAAGAAAAATACAGAGATTATTCAGAGATGAAAAAGTTACAACGCTTATTAAACGCTGTAACGATTTCGGCGCGGGCGGCGTGAGCGTTGCAATAGGCGAGCTTGCGGACGGACTTGTAATCGACCTTGACAAAGTGCCGAAAAAATATGAAGGTCTT
>CAYUSE010000241.1:0-2380 GCA_964447095.1 uncultured Lachnospiraceae bacterium
CGGAATACTGTCCGTAACACCGTATTACAACAAGACAACACAAAAAGGTCTTGTCGCGCACTTTACAGCTATTGCAAACGCGGTCAAAATTCCGATAATTCTGTATAATGTTCCGTCAAGAACCGGCATGGGCTTTTCGATTGAAACGCTGAAAGAGCTTTCAAAAGTCGAAAATATCGTTGCTGTTAAGGAAGCAAGCGGAAACATCAGCTATACTGTGAAGGTTGCAGCAGAGGTTCCCGAATTATACATATACTCAGGCAATGACGATATGATTGTTCCTGTTTTATCTTTAGGAGGAAAAGGCGTAATTTCGGTTGTTGCAAATATTTTACCTGAGGAAACGCATAATATTTGTGACTATTATTTTAACGGCGATGTCGAAAAAGCGAGAAAATTACAGCTTGATATGCTTGACCTTATAAATAGCTTATTTATTGAAGTAAATCCCGTGCCGATTAAAACGGCAATGAATTTGCTGGGCTATAATGCCGGAAATCTTCGTATGCCTCTTATTGATATGGCGGAGGATAATCTTGAAAAGCTTAAAAAGTCGCTGACTGATTTTGGTTTAAAATTAGCGTAAAAAGGAGAAAAAACCAATGACGAAAATTATTTTAAACGGCTGTAACGGAAAAATGGGTCAGGTAATAACACGCCTTGTGTCGGAGGACAGCGAATGTGAAATTTCCGCAGGATTTGATATAAATACAAGTGTTGATAATTCATATCCCGTGTACAAAAATCCTGATGAATTTTCAGGCAAAGCAGATGTTGTAATCGATTTTTCGCATCCTTCCTGCCTTACAAATCTTTTGAATTACTGCATAAAAAGAAAACTGCCTGTAATTATCGCAACAACAGGTCTTACGGCAGAGCAAAAGGAAGAGATGGCGGACGCGGCGCGTGAAATTCCCGTATTCTTTTCGGCAAACATGAGCCTTGGAATAAATCTGCTTATCGCACTCGCAAAAAAAGCGACTGCTCTTTTAGAGGGAAATTTCGACATTGAAATAGTTGAACGCCACCATAATCAAAAGCTTGACGCCCCTTCGGGAACAGCTCTTGCGATAGCAGATGCTATTGACGAAACACTTTCTTTCCCTGCAGAATATGTCTACGACAGGCACGCCGTCCGTAAAAAGAGGTCAAAAACGGAAATCGGTCTGCACGCTGTACGCGGCGGAACAATTGTCGGTGACCATGAGGTGATTTTTGCCGGCACAGACGAAGTAATCGAGCTCAAGCACAGCGCGCACAGCAAAGAGGTTTTTGCTGTCGGCGCGGTTAAAGCCGCAAAATTTATGGCAGGCAAGAGCGCAGGCATGTATAATATGAATGATTTAATAAGTACCTTAGATTAAAAGAAGGTGTTGCATAAGCAACACCCTTTTTTATCGCTTTAATCTTAAATGCTTTGGGAAATGATTTTTCAGTATTCCTCCCGATGCTTTTCCCCAGCCGATTGGGAAGCCGTCTGCAAAAACGGCAGTCCAGCCTGTTTTGCCGTATTCGATTACATTGCCCGTTAGATACCGCTTTAAATCCGCACTGTCCGCAGCAAAATTTACGGTATTTTTAAAATCCTCCCCCGTAAGCGCAAGCGCAAGCGCGTGCGACGGTTCAAAGCGGTTCTTTTTGCAAACGCCCAAATGCAAGCCGCAGCGGACGACCCTGACTTTGTCAATGTCAATGCCCTGCGGCTTTAAATACAGATTATCGCTGAACAAGACAAAATCGCCGTCAAGCCTTATATTAAGCGTTTCTTTTTCAAACTGACGGTAAAGACATACCGCGCTTTCCAAAGCCGTATTTTTTGACGGCTTTTTTTGAAGCTCCCGATGCGGCTTCAATTCGCCTTTCTTTTTAAACAGCGCGACAAAATGACCTTCACCCTTTTGATTTTGCGGAAAAATCCTGCGCGTTTTTGTCATGTCAATATTTGTCCCCGACCATTCCGTTCTTCCGCTGTCTAAAGCGTTAAGACCCGTATCGCAAAGCTCTAAGCCATGCGCGGCAATCAGATACGCCGCAATTTTCTCGTTTTCCTCAGGGGAAAAAGTGCAGGTTGAATATACAAGATACCCGCCGTCTTTGAGCATTTTAACGGCGCAGTCAAGGATGTTTTTCTGACGTATGCCGCATGAAACGGTATGCTCTATACTCCATTCGTCAACCGCCTGCGGTTCTTTCCGAAACATTCCCTCGCCGCTGCACGGCGCGTCAACTATGATTTTGTCGAAAAACTCGGGATATTTTTCCGACAGCCTCTGCGGTGTTTCGTTTGTTACAACCGCGTTTTTTATTCCCATGCGCTCTATGTTTTCCGACAAAATATCGGCGCGCTTTTTTATAAGCTCGTTTGCGACAAGCAGTCCCG
>CAYUSE010000242.1:0-2379 GCA_964447095.1 uncultured Lachnospiraceae bacterium
GCAAGCTTCTTCTTCAATGATATGTAATTTTCAATAATTCCGTTATGTACAACAGCAAATCTTCCCGAGCTTGAAACATGAGGATGTGAATTTACATCCGAAGGCTCGCCGTGCGTTGCCCATCTGGTATGACCTATTCCCATTGCGCCTTTGACTCTCTTTCCTCCGTCGGTTTTTTCCGAAAGACCTGAAAGTCTGCCCTTCGCCTTTTGAACTTCAATTTGTCCGTTATCAAAAACAGCAATTCCCGCGCTGTCATATCCGCGGTATTCAAGCTTAGATAAGCCATCAAGCAAAATCGGAGCCGCCTGACGCTCCCCTATATATCCAACAATTCCGCACATAAAAATCTTCCTCCTACTACATTTGTTTAAATGCATACTTATACATATTAAATTATATACTATTTTACAACATTTTTCAAGCTTTTTGTTAAAATAAAAGTGGACTGTTGTGTTATGCAACAGTCCACCGGCAGATTATATCGTCAAAATTCCATCCTCATTTTCTATGAGCATAAGAATTTCTTCCTCTCTGCCGTTATCGGCATTAACATACACTATGAAATTCTTATCATTGAACGTGCCCTTAAACTCATAGCAAAGCACCTCTCTTAAGCTGTCCTTCGGGACAAGCGCAAGCTTTGTCGCCGTTACGGCAAGATTTGTTGAAACATGAGCTTTTGCTTCTTCAACTGACATTTTAGGCTCGCCTATATCGCGGGTTTTATGGTTCATTAAATATCCCTTGGCTTCCATGCCGACAATATCGCCTGTATCAAGCGCAACCTTAACCTTTATAAGGTCACTGTAGCACACCGTATCTCCCTCTGCCGCCGCAAAGTTTATTGTCGCAACGCCGTTTGTCTTTTGGTAATAGCTGTCTGCCATATTGTTAAAACCATGCTTTTCAAGGAATTTCCGCGCTCTCTCCGTAGCAGAGCCTACATCAAGCTTTTCCTTTCCCACCTTACCCGATTTCAGAAAATACAGGACATATCCGCCCTTTTTCGTAACACTTATTGAAATCTGAGTATCATTTTTATTTGTTCTTGTAAAGGTGTACGCGTCAATCGCGGTATTCTGCGTATCACTTTCAAATTCAAGCGAGCCCTCTCCCAAAAATTCCTCCGCCTTCTTTTTTGCCTCATCCTGATTTATTTCCTCGGCATTTTCAAGCATTGCCGATTTTTGATTTTCTATATGCTCTGAAAACGGTCCGTCATATATAAGCGACGGATATTCGGCAAACGATTTTTCTACATTTTCCAGATCGGTCAAAATATCATTTCCGGCCGCAGATACACTGTTAAGCGATTTTTTGCTGTTTTTTGACGATATTTTTATATCGCCGCTGTAAATTCCGGACTGAATATCCGCAAGCGAATTTTTAAGAGACGCTGCATATTCATTAAGAGACGTGAGGTTTTTATATTCCTCGTCCGATATTGGCGTTCCATTAATCATATTCTGCGACAGAACATAAGTGTAATCTCCAACCTGCGACAGAAATTTTGCGGTATTGTCAAGCTGAATATCCGATGTAGGAAGCTCGCCCAGACACGATTTCGCCTCTGCCGACTCTCTGAATATGTCATTTGAAAGCGATGCAAGCTGTGACGGCGAATTTGCAAGCTGCGCTTTGGTCAAAAGCGTATCAATGTCGTCAATATAGCCTACAAGCTCATGAAATGCCCTGTTATACTGATTATCCACCGTAACAGTCAGCGCAGAAGCGTTTTTCTGCGCCATAAATCCCCATACTACCGCACATACAAGCGCAGCACTTAAAATTGTATATGCCCATATATGCGTTTTATTTGTTGTTTTCATGTTGTTTGTTTCTTCCATATTGTTTCTCCTTTCAAGAGCTGATATTCTCTAATTATTTGCAAAAACGGTGTTTGCCTATAGTCTTTATCGGCGTTCGCGTCCAAATCCATGCGCTTGTGGCAGTTTCGGGATTAAAATAATAAATCGCGCCGTCGGACGGGTCCCAGCCATTCAGAGCGTCCTCGCACGCCTTATACACCGTTGAATTTTCCGCAATCGGCACGTCTATCTGTCCGTCGCTTACGGCAGTAAACGCGTAAGGCTCATAAATTACGCCGGGGATAGTATTAGGAAATGACGAATGCCTTACGCGGTTTAAAATAACCGCGGCAACCGCAACTTGTCCCTCATAAGGCTCTCCTCTCGCTTCTCCGTTTACCGCGCGAGCCAAAAGCTGCTTATCGCTGTCGCTCGCGGTTATTGCGTAGGCGCGCTCTTTTTTCGTAACATAAAACGCGCTCGTTATTACGGCAAGCATTGTAATAAGCGATACAAATTTCTTCATAAATATTACCAAACCTTTCTGCCCGCAATTTAATCGAAAAAC
>CAYUSE010000243.1:0-896 GCA_964447095.1 uncultured Lachnospiraceae bacterium
GGTATTTCCGACAAAGGCGGGACATTTCACGGATGAACCCGAAACATACAGCTATGATAAGCGCAATATCACGGTTGCGTCTGAAAAATTCGCAAAGCCGAGAATATTCATTCCCGTGTTCCCGGGAACAAACTGCGAATACGATACAGCAAGAGTATTTGAAAGAGCAGGCGGTGTTGCGGATGTGTTTGTTGTACGCAATCTTAATGCTGATGATGTTGCGTATTTATTTGTTTTAATGGTAAATATTATAAATAATTCACATATTGTTATGATTCCGGGCGGTTTTTCGGGCGGTGACGAGCCTTAAGGCAGCGGTAAATTTATAGCGACAGCATTCAGAAATCCGCTTGTAAAAGACGCTGTTATGAATATGCTCAAAAACCGCGACGGCTTAATGCTTGGTATCTGCAACGGTTTTCAGGCTTTAATCAAATTGGGACTTGTGCCTTACGGTGAAATCCGTGACCTTGACGACAATGCGCCGACATTGACGTTTAACACGCTCGGCAGACATATTTCACGTATGGCATACACGAGAATTGCGACAAATAAATCACCATGGCTTGCAAATGTGAATACAGGTGATATTCATACAATTGCGCTGTCGCACGGCGAGGGACGTTTTATCGCGTCGCCTGAACAGGTTGCAGAATTAGCGAAAAACGGTCAGATTGCAACGCAGTATGTAAATCTTGACGGCAAGGCTACTTATGATCTAGACTGGACCCCGAACGGCTCCGCTGCGGCAATTGAAGGTATTACAAGCCCTGACGGACGCGTATTGGGCAAAATGGGACACAGCGAAAGAATTGGAAATAATATTGCGTTTAATGTCCCGGGAAATAAAGACCAGAAGCTGTTTGAGGCAGGCGTGAATTATTTTAAATAATGAG
>CAYUSE010000243.1:906-2363 GCA_964447095.1 uncultured Lachnospiraceae bacterium
TTGCAGGGACTGAGTAAGTCCCTGTTTTGAAGGAAAGGGCAAACGAATGAAACCAAAACTCGGAGTTGTATTTCAGGGAATAACAGATACGGAAATATCGAATTTAACGGTTGAAAAAATAACAGTATCAAAAGCGAAACGCGGCATGAGTGTCGTGTTTAAAAAGGGTACTCCGCAGAACTTGGCGGATAAAGCCGCCGATATTATAAAGGATTTGTGCCATCTCCATGAAATCAATGTGTCTGTAGCGGACGAGGATATAGCGGAAATCGAGCGCAAAAAAAACGTGATGATATACGAGGTGAATGAACATCATGAAGCAGAAAAAATAAATCATCACGACACGCCGAAGTATATCGGAAAAGCAAGCGTAAATACAATGCTTTACGGCAGACCTATACGCGGCAATATTATATCGATTTCCGCAATCAACGAGCATTCGGGCGACGTTACGATTTCAGGAAGGGTTTTCGGGCTTGATGAAAGGGAAATACACTCGCAGAAAAATAATAAGGACTACCATCTTATTGTGATGGACATAACAGATAAACATGATTCTATATCTGTGAAAATGTTTATGAATAAAACAGAAGATGACGAAGCGTTTAATAAGCTGTATTCACCGCTTAAAAAAGGCATAAAATCAGGCGGAATGTATGTTGTCTGCCGCGGTAAGGCGCAGTTTGACAATTATGCAAACGAGGTCGTCATAATGGCAAATGCTATAGCCGAAGTCCCTGCACCGCCGATAAGGCGCGATAACGCGCACAAAAAACGCGTGGAGCTGCATCTTCATACGCAGATGTCGGCAATGGACGGCGTGTCCTCGGCAAAGGATTTGATTAACCGCGCGGTTTATTGGGAGCATAAGGCAATCGCGGTTACAGACCATGGAGTTGTGCAGTCATTTCCTGATGCGATGAGCGCGTCGGATTTTAATAAGAAAATAAAAATACTTTACGGCGTTGAGGGTTACCTGATAGATGACAGCAAGAAGATTGTCTATGACGCGAAGGATGAAACGCTAAATTCTCCTTTTGTAGTATTTGATATAGAAACGACAGGTCTTAATAACAAAAAAGACGCGAGAAAGGAAATAGGAGCGGTAAAGGTTGAAAACGGCGTTATTGTTGATAAGTGGTCTGCATTTGTTAATCCTTGCCGGCCTATACCGCAGAATATTGTGGATTTAACGGGTATTACGGACAGTATGGTAAAGGACGCTCCGAAAATTGAGGAAATTCTCGGCGATTTCTTTGAGTTTTGCAAGGGGTGTGTGCTTGTCGCGCATAATGCGGCGTTTGATACGGGATTTATAAAAGAAAATGCGAAAAAGCATGGTTTTGAATATAACTTCTGCTGTCTTGACACGCTTATTCTGGCGCGCTGTATGTATCCCGATTTGACGAATTTCAAGCTGGATACGCTTACAAAGCATATGCATGTAATTTTGGAAA
>CAYUSE010000244.1:0-2341 GCA_964447095.1 uncultured Lachnospiraceae bacterium
CCAGGCTCTCAGGGGTATTCTGCTCTATCCGCAGCCTTATGAAGACCCAGCAGTATTCCTCAATTCTTACAATATCTCTGATTGCGTCAGCCTGTGAATATTCAGCTTTAGGCTTAAAGCTTTTGCCGTTGCTTGTCATAATACCCGCTTTTTGAAGCGCGGTTACAGCATTTTGCAAATCCTTTGAAATGCTTGATAAATCGCTGTAGCTCTCAGTTTTGCTGTCCTTAGCTTCCGCCGTGGCATGTCTTGTGTAAAGCTCTGAGATTATCTCAGCCGCCTGCTCACGAGTGAGCGGTTTATCAAGATTTTTCAAAACTTCATCGGGCACATAGCCGCGGTCTTTTAAAACTGCCGCCTTAAGCTCATTCAGATTAACAGTGTTTTTCGACTGTCCGCCGCGCTTTGTGCTCGGCGCAGCTGTTGCGACAATTTTAATCTGATCTCTTGCCTCAGGATGTCTTTCAAGATATTCGAGAGTATATTCAACAAGCGATTTCTTCGCCTTTGTTTTTCCGTTTTTGGCGTTTTCAACTACTGTATCGGCAGCAAGCTTGTTATATACAAGCATATTATATATCATAGAACATAAATCGCCGTTTGTTATTGAATCTGATAAATCATCTGAGCTAAGCTGTGAAATTGTGAAATCAACAAGCTTTACGTCCTCAATAAAATCCTTCGGCGCTTTATAAACAGTCTCCGCATAATTCATTTTCGGATCATAAGTAATCATAACAGGGTCGCCCGTGCGTACACCCTTTATCGGCGCGCCGTAAATAAAGTCCTCCGTTACGCCATCGCTTACCGTAACTGATATTTTTTTGTCCGTTATATTTTTAATAGTTCCTGTGACGGATTTCGTCTGTGTTTCCGTAACCAGAGCCTCAAGATTTTCTTTTGAGGCAGGCGATGCTGACGGCGATACCGCAGGTGAAACTGACGGTCTTGCCGAAGCGTCGGGTGATACCGACGGCTTTGCCGAAGTATCGGGTTTTGCTGATGATACAGGTTTTGCCGAAGTATCAGGCTTCGCTGAAACGTTGGGTTTGTTTGAGGATTTTACTCTCGTCTCCTCTGAGGGCGGCGGAGTAACCGAGCTTAACGCGCCCGTATTTCTGAATTTTTTATACGGGCTGAGCGACGGAGACGGTGACGCCTCCGCATCTGAAGGCTCCGCTGTTTCTACAGGAGCGGCTGTTGCCTCCAAATCATCCTTTTCAGGTATAGCCGTTGTTTTTATTTCCGTATTTTCCTTCAATTCATTTTCTGATGTTTTGCCGGACTTAATAGTAACATCCGTTTTTATATCTGTCTTTATTTCTGTTTTCTTCTCCGATTTTTCGGCTGCTGTTACAACGGGAATTGCCGATTGCAATAGCATAGCCAAAATAAGAGTAATTACTGTAAATTTTTTCTTCAATTGAAAATCCTCCTTAAATGCAAAGATTTGCATACAATTCTATTATACATCATCAATATTACATTTATTTTTCATAAGTGTTACTTTTTTGTAAATTTTTCAGAGGCTATTATTCAATATTAAACAGTTTTTTTGCATTTTCATAAGTCGCGTTTTCAACCTCTTCAACAGAAATATTTTTAATTTCCGCAATTTTTTCTGCGACATAGTGAATATAAAGCGAGCTGTTGCGCTTTCCTCTGTGCGGTTCGGGAGTAAGATACGGGCAGTCCGTTTCAATCACAATCCGGTCGAGCGGAACAAAGGCGGCGACCTCCTTCGGCTTCACTGATTTTTTAAATGTCAGCGAGCCTCCTAACGCGATATACATTCCCCAATCGAGAATTTCTTTCGCCATTTCAACGCTTCCGGCATAGCAGTGGAATACGCCGCCAATATCTCGGATATCACAATCCCGAAGAATATCCATACTATCCTTATGCGCGTCACGGTCATGTATAATTACGGGCATTTTTAATTCCTTTGCAAGCTCAACCTGTCTTGCAAACCACTTTCTCTGCAAATCTCTCGGTGAGAAATCGTAAAAATAATCAAGCCCTATTTCGCCTATCGCCTTAACCTTTTCATTTTTTGCATAGTCTTTTAAAATATCCATGTCGCTTTCCTTTAAGTGTTCAACCTCATGCGGATGAACGCCCACGGATGCGTAAACAAACGAATATTTTTCGCAAATATTCAAAATATCGGTTATCTCGGAAATATCCGAACAGGAGTTCATAATAAGCCCCACGTTATTTTCATTCATAGAGGACAAAACCTCGTCAACATCCTCCTTAAACCGCTCGTCATTATAATGAGCGTGTGAATCAAACAGCATAAATTCCATCCTCCGTAATTATAGTATTCATCGGTATATCG
>CAYUSE010000245.1:0-2329 GCA_964447095.1 uncultured Lachnospiraceae bacterium
CGCCGCCGAATGCCGCGGTTATTATATCATAACCGCTTGTCCACGGGTCCTCACTAAGCCATTTTGATTGACCGCGTATCCCGAATTTCAGTACAAAATTTTCAAACCTGTCGATTTCATCCTGATTTATCGGAACATACCGCCCTTCAATTTTACGATAAATATATCCCGCTCTGAGATATGCAAATACAGAATTTATACTCCAGTCCCCGTCCAGAATATCAAAAACCGACAGCACCTGCATAGCAATCGGGTGGTCGGACAAAATAATCGTGCTATCGGTAAAATACGGAATTTCATATTCCGCAAAAACCGTTTCCAATATGTGCTTGTATTCATCCGCATTACCGCAAAGCACGGCAATATCACGATACCGCATGCCGTGTTCTCTTACCAAATCAACAATTCTCGCGGCAGTTTCCTCAACCTCACTGTATGCGTCACGGCTTTCAAAAAGCGATATATTTTTTGTTTCCACCGTCCATTTTGCTTTGTGACTGTCCCAGCTTTCAAACAAAAATCTCAGTTCATCATTATGTTCAAGGTGCTTTAATTCACCGTCAAGCTCTATAATGCCGCCGCCGTATTCATAAAGCAAACGCTCAATATTCAGATATGAGCCTTCAAGACGCGAATAAATTTCTCCGCCGTTTTCGGGATAGGTAACGCATACCGTCGTATTCACGCCCCTCTTCAGCAGCGCCTCAATTACTCTTATCTGATGAGGCATAAACTCGTCAAATTTATCAAACCACACGTACATATTGCCGTCAAATTTGTCGCTTGACGCTATAAATTTCGCAAGCCTCTTTATGTCGTCTTCACTGTCCGTATAACCCGAATTTTCCACAAGCTTCTCATAGCCCGTATATATATCGCTAAGCGCTGATAATTTATTTTGAAGCGTTAAATTATCAGAGAATTCCGAAGTCTTTCCAAAAAGCATATCAGACGTTACGGAATATCGCTTCATCTCACTTATAAGCGAAGATACGACATCAAGAAATCCGTTCTTCTGTATCGCCGCCAAAAGCGAAGCATCCGTTATATCCGTATCGCTGCAATATTGGTGTACTGCCTTATATATAAGCATTTGCTTTCCTGCCGGCGTAAGGTATTTCAAATCCGCCGCCGTAAGATTATTTATCGCCATTTTACGCAGCGTCAGAACCTCAATATTATTAAGTCCCGTACCGCCGAAATTCTCCACAAATCGTTTTTCCGTATCGTAAGAATAATGATTTGGAACAATCATCACGCACTTTTTTTCGGGATATTTTTCATGTATTTTCTTTATTTCATCAAGACAGCGGTCGGATTTTCCCGAACCGATTGCGCCTCTGATTATCCGTATTCCCATACTGTTTCCTCTCTAAAAATACTGCTTTAAGCACTCTATTCCCCGCAGTGTATGCTCTCTATCGGGAAAATCATTTAAAATTCTGCCGATACATCTTTTGCAAAAATCATAGCGCAAATCGGGAATATCCCTCATCTGCTGCTTCATTCCCCATGTATGCGTAAAATAATTTTCTCCATGCGTAAAGAGCCTTTCAAGACTCGAAAACGACGTGTAATATACATCCATGCTCTCAGCGCACATAGGCAGCAGCCGCTGCTCGGCAAATACCATATATTTTAATCTGTCGCAAACATCATCTGCTGTGTTTTCCATAAATCTAATCGCCTCCGCTGTGTACAAATCAAGCAGCTCCTGATTTTTAAACACGCAAAAGGCTGTATTCATAGCCCTTATGCTCCAATTCCAATCTCCGAATTGATAGTCATTTTTCATTTTAAAATATGATTTATCCGGATAAACATCGGGATAGAGATTTTCAAAATGAACAGATGTAACAGCAGATAATTTATCAAATAAAATCGGCTCCCATACAATAAAATCCGTATCAATAACAGTAATAGGAGCCTTTTGGTTTTGAAGTGCAAACAGCTTTCCCGCCGCCCAGAATACGGACGGATTTATCGTATCGGGTACACTGTCAAGCGTTACCGAAATATCGTCCCAAATATCCGCCATGCCGTTTTTTTTGTAAAATTCCATACCGGCACTGTCTGTAATCATCTCAATTGAACCGTTTTTTTCGCGCCACTTTAAAGCCGATAAAATTGTTGTTAGAATTTCAAAATCTTCAATTTTGTATGGCGCGCCATGACTTATTCTGTAGGGTTTCGTCCAGTTGACATGTATTGCGTTCACACTAATCACTCCTATATTAAATGAATACCATAACCATTTACGGAAAATTCCTTTATCTGTCTGTCAAAAAGCCTTGATTTAAAACTCGATGCAAATGAAGCCAAATTCACA
>CAYUSE010000246.1:0-2328 GCA_964447095.1 uncultured Lachnospiraceae bacterium
CTAGGTTATTCACCGGATAAGCTGAACATAGTAGGAACGCATAATTTGGTATATAATGAATCAATTATGGTAAAACAGGGTATTGGCTGTGCTGTTACTCTTGACGGACTTGCAAATACCTCCGCAGAAAACGGGCTGTGCTTTTGCCCGTTTGAACCGAAAATTACCGCGCGCCTTGTTGTGGCGTGGAAAAAGTATCAAGTTTTTTTCAAAAGCGGCAGAATTATTTTTGAAATACTTGTATGAAGCGTTTGATGAAACAGAATAAATTTAAACATACCCTAATTTTTAAGTAAAGTGATACGAATTATATATTATATATGGTTCATGGAGAAAAAATATGAACTTAGAAAAACGCGCGGTTCTTGCCGCAAAAGACGAAAAACTGAAAAATGAGCTTATCGGCGAGTACCGTAATTTCATACTGTCCTGTGCAAGTAAAACGCTAAAAAGAGCAATTACCGACAGCGACGATGAATTTATGACAGCTATGCTCGGCTTTAACGAGGCGATTGACAAATATGATGAAGGCAAGGGCAAATTTTTATCCTTTGCCTCTATGATTATACGCAATCGTCTTATAGACGAACTTCGCCGTAATTCAAAAAACACAGCGGCGACATTTTCTGAGCTGGAAAACGAGAACGGGAAGCAGTTTGATATCCCCTCAAATGACAGCCGCGATATAAGATGGGAAATCGAAGCTCTTACAGACGAACTCAAAGGGTTTGGAATATCCTTCTTTGAGCTTGCAACTGTGTCGCCGAAAAGCAAAAAAACAAAACGCTTATGCTTTGATGCGGTGCGTTATATTATAAATGATAGTAAACTTTTAGATAATGTACTTACCAAGCATACTTTACCCGTTAAAGAAGTATCGGAGGGAGTTCCTCTGAACCGAAAAGCTCTTGAACGGCACAGAAAATACATAATAGCGGCGGTTATAATTGTTACTCAGGATTATCCCGAAATATCCGCATATTTCAATATAAAGGAGGTGTGAGCTATGCGAGGCGTTATAATGGAAACCAAGAACGGACGCGCCGTGCTTTTGACAAAAGGCGGCGAATTTGTAAACGTTAAAAATAAGGGCTATTCGGTTGGAGATAAAGTAAATATTACTTCAAATACAGGACGTTTGTGCGCTATAGCGGCAAGCTTTGTTATTGTGTGCGCAGGCATTGGCTCATACTTTGTGCCTGCGGGATATGTGAGTGTTGATATAAACCCAAGCCTTATGATGACATTAAACCCTTATAACAGAGTTATTGCTGTTGAGACCTTTAATGACGATGCGCGCACACTTTTAAGCAAAACCGATATAAAGGGCAAAAGCGCGGAGCAATCGGTTGAAATGCTTATAAAAGCCTCCGAGGAAATCGGATATATAAACGATAATAACCGCGATGTCATTTTAGAGGTAGTGCCGGGAATTATAAAGCCGAATATGGAAAAAATCCAGCACGTCAATATAGAACTCACCAACGAGCTTGCGGACAGAGAAACATTGCGCAGGGCTCAGGACATCGGAGTGTCAATGGCGAAGGTGAAGGCTATTGAGGAATACACCGAGAAAAACGGCGGGGATATACTCTCTAACGCGGCTAAATTCAATGATAAATCCGCAAAGGAAATGCGCGCAATTATGCGTGATAACGGGCATTTATCGGATAAAAAAGAGCCCGAGGCTTCTGCACAGGAAAGAAAAGCCGAAGATATTGCTGAAACGCCTAAGCCACAGCAAAACAAGCATCAGGACTACAAACCTACCAAAAACACGTCTGTTCGGGCAGAAAATAAAACACCGCAAACATCTCCCGTGTTAAACAAGCCTCCGATTTGGGACATTGAGAATATACATACTGATAATACTCCGACGGTAAATCAGCCGCATGTAAAAGAGGAAAAACCAAAGGAAGAGGCTTTTGAGCAGAACAAGCCAAACCGCGGGGATAGCGGCAGCACGGAAAAACTGCCGCAAACGCCCGAAAAGAAGCCCGACAGCACGGAAAAACTGCCGCAAACACCCGAAAAGAAAACCGACAGTTCGGAAAATCAAGGCAATACGCAGCCAAGCGTACCGAAGCACGAGGAAAAGCCGCCGCAAAGCAATTCAAAACCGAATGAGACGGGCGGCAAAGAGGCTTCGCCTCAAAGCAAGCCGTCTGAGCCTGATACGCCAAAGCATGATAATAACAGCAAAAATCAGCCGCAAACATCCGAAAAGAAAACCGACAGCACGGAAAAACTGCCGCAAACGCCCGAAAAGAAGCCCGACAGTTCGGAAAATCAAGGCAATACGCAGCCAAGCGTACCGAAGCACGAGGA
>CAYUSE010000247.1:0-2326 GCA_964447095.1 uncultured Lachnospiraceae bacterium
CCTGCATTCTCCCATTGCCCTTTGTCATAATAGAGGTTGCCTAAAAGATACGGAGCATTATAATCGCTTGGATTATGTTCAATAGCATAATTAAGTACTGTAATATCGGCGAGTGTGTTCGGGAAACAGCTTGAACAGTCGCCGTTTGCGGCAATTTCCAATTCAACATCGCTGTTTGAATAGTATGCCATATAATAATGGAGCATAGGGCGGTCGGATTCCGCGATTATCGCAAGAACCTTTGCCGCTTCTTCAAACAGACCGAATTCATAATAGTTAAGCGACAGCTCAATATAGTTATGTAAATCGCCGCGCATTATTGTTGCAAGCTCATTAAAAGCGACAAAATCGCTTGAAAGCCGGTACAGCTCATACATACATCCGAAATCAAGCGGGTCAATAGTATGTGTCTCATAAGCGAATGAAATAGCATCTTCATTTTTGCCCATAAGACGCAGAAGCGAGGTTTTAAGATTTCTCGCTTTAATGTTGTGCATACCCTTTAGAAGCGATTTGTTAACAAAATCGAGAGCCTCGTCAAGTCTGTTTTTCTTCGCGCTTATACAGGCAAGCTGATAAAACCCCTTATCCTGCATTGCGCTTGACCAAATCGCTTTATAGAATGCGTCAAATGCCTCGTCAAGCCGCTCCTGACGTTTTAATGAAAGTCCGAGATTATAGTATGGCTCGCAGTCATAAGGATTTGGATTTTTCCATGTTGATTTTTTTATTGCCGCGCGGAAATATTTTTCGCTTTCCTCAAAATATCCGTTTTTATAAAGATATTTTCCGTATCCGTTGTTAAGGCGTATGTCAGTAGCGTCACGCTTTAAGCCCTCGAGATAATACGGTTCGGGGGAATAGGTTGCATGACGGTATTGTTCAAGATGAACAGCAGTCAGATACAGTTCCTCAAGAGATACAATATCCTCCGGCTTTTTTGCCGCTTCCGCAGGCGCGGGAGTTTTTTCGGTTGCTTCGGGGAGAGGGGAATATTCAACTATTGTGTTTCCTTCCTCGTCTGTAACAGACAGCAATAAATCGGTAATTTCATCCTCGTCAATTGACATGGCTGTTGCGAATGGTGTTTCGGGAGAAAGCTCAACTGTTTCCATAAGATATTTTTTCATTTTGCCCGAAAGCGATACAATAGCCTTTATTTTTGACGGAGAGTAAATGTTTATAATTGCCTTGTTATCCATTACTTCAAGATTTACCATTGCATCAAGAACAGCGTTTTTAACTGCGCCTGCTCCCTTGTATGGAATGAAATATTGCGTAAAAGTCTTTTCCTCATAAGGCGCAATGAATGTGAAGTCAGGCTGGTTATCGGTAAATACGCCTGTCATAAGTTCAATATAAGGTCCGTTTTCGTCTGTCAGATTTCTGTCCCAGGCTTTTCCGAAATCGCCCGAGCCCCAAGTCCATTGCTTTTTTCCGGGCGAGATGTGATGGTCGGCTATATGTAAAATTCCCGCGTCGCGGCTGTAATCAAAATTGCCTACAAAATCATAGTCGGAGTGATACGCCATATATGAAGTAGGTACGGGGATATTCTTGTATCGTGAAATATCTACGCCCTCGCTGTAGTCCATTTTATAATATGTACCCGTAGCAATAGGGAAATTGGAAACGTCACGCTTGCCGTGATCCATTACAGCATGAACATCGGGCGGGAATATTGACTGAGTGTGCTCGTTTACGGCGACAGCGGGATTTGCCCACCATAAAAATGTCTGCTGATGGTCTGTGGGATTATATATTTGTCCCTTGATTTCAAGATATGCCTTTTCGGGATAAAGCGTAAATTCTGCCATACCCTTCATGCCGTACATTTTTTCTATTTCACCGACGACTACCGTTGCCGAGCCGTCATCATTTTTACGGGTAGTAAATTCTACGGGGTCAAAGTTAGACGGTCTGTGATGCTGAGGCCAGTTGAATTCAATACCGCCTGATACCCACGGCCCTGCAAGCCCGACAAGCGCGGGCTTTATAACCTCATTATAGTAAACGGCGTCATAATTATTGGTTTTATCAAGTATTCTGTGTATTTTGCCGCCGATTTCGGGTAAAATCATAACGAGCAGATATTCGTTTTCAAGAAATACTGCGGTGTATTCCTTATCTGTCTTTTCATCTGATATATTTTCTATTACATGATGAGGGTAAACCTTTCCTGAGCTTCCCTGATATACGCGTTTTTCAAGAAACATGGGTAAGCTTGACGGCTTGCCTGCTTCATAAGTCGGTATAACCACTGTTTCTGACCATACTTTAACAGCTTCCATAATTACAATCTCCTTTTTTGGTTGTTATATTTATT
>CAYUSE010000248.1:0-2318 GCA_964447095.1 uncultured Lachnospiraceae bacterium
CGTCCTGAATAATATCGCCGTGAAGCTCGGGCGGTGTTTCCTCCAGAACCTCTTTGATACGTTCTGTGATGTTAAATACAAAATCATCAAAGCAGTTGTATAAATCGTTTGATGAAACCATAACGGATTTCGGCAGCCCTGTCAGCACGCTTATGCCCTTAGCCTCGCACAGAAGCTCCTTGGGGCGGGGAAGAACTCCGCCGATTTCACATTTTATGCGCTCTGCTGTCACAGGACCTATATTCAGGTTCAATTCACGCTTTATATACCGCGTGATTTCCTCGTTAAATTCATCGCCGGCAATTTTAAGCGAACGGCTTACAACAACGCCGCCGAGCGATAATACCGCAATATCCGTCGTTCCGCCGCCGATGTCAACCACCATTGTTCCTCTCGGGCGCGATATGTCAAATCCCGCGCCCAAAGCTGCCGCGACAGGCTCTTCAATTATATAAATATCCTTTGCGCAGACTTCACGCGCAGCATCAATTACAGCCCGCTGTTCAACATCCGTAACGCCGCTTGGAACGCACATCATAATGCGCGGATGACCGACTGTACGTGAAAGAATTTTTTTGAGAAATATTTTTATCATTTCGCGCGTCAGCGTAAAATTCGAGATAACACCATCTATGAGCGGACGAACCGCCTGAATATTCGGAGGTGTTTTTCCGAGCATCTTGAGTGCGTCATGTCCCACGCCGCAAACCTCGTTTGTCGTGGTATTGACCGCGATAACGGTGGGCTCGCGAAGGACTATTCCTTTGCCTTTTATATAGACAAGCACCGTTGCAGTGCCGAGGTCTATACTTATATCATTAGCGAACATACACAAACTCCTATTTTAAAAATTTATTATACCATGAAGTAAAAATGCTTGCACTGCAAGACTTTCTGTGTATATTATACCTCATTATTACAATTAACTCAATAACTTTTGCTATATTTGTAAAAGTTTTTTTGCATTTTTATAAAAAATATTGTCTTTTTCCTCCTGTGAGAGGTCTAATGCTTCTATTTGTTCAATTGTTTTGCCCTGCGGCTGCCACGGCGAGTCCGTGCCAAACAGTATTTTTTCCGAACCATGATTTTTGATAATCCTCATAAGCTGTTCTTCGCTTATATATGACAGCGTGTAGGCAGTATCAAGATATATGGGCGTTCCCACAAGATATTTTTCGACATCGTCCCATGCCGACCAGCCGCCAAGGTGCGCCGCGACTATTTTCTCTCCCGATACGTAATCGAGCACGTGATGAAGCCTGTCCGGCAGACAATGAGCCGGCGGATACGCGCCGACATCGTTTCCGGCGTGAAGCACGACTATCAAATCAAGCTCCTCGCATTTTTTCAATATTCGCAGCGATTCGGGGCAGTCAATATAAAAATTCTGATATTCTGGATGAAGCTTAATTCCGCGAAGTCCTTTTTCCTTTATGTCATACAGAACTTCCTCCCAATTTTCCTGCATCGGGTGCAGGGAGCCGAGCGAATAAATCCCGTCCTTGTTATTGATTGACGCGGCAAATTCGTTTATTGTATGCCATTGCGTAAGCGTTGTGGCGATAGGCAGGACAAGGCATGCATCAACGCCGTCGTTTTTCATAGACTGCTTTAAATCTGCCAAACGTGCGCCGATTACTGCATCATACCGCACTCCCTGAATTTTAAGAATATTATTTTCAAGAATGTCTATTGTTCTTTCCGCGATTTTATCGGGAAAAATATGCGTATGAAAATCAATTACCATTTTTTATCATTTCCTTTCAGGTATTATTATATAAAATATTTGTAAAGTCGTCAAGTATAACGGATAACAAACGCTAAATCTAAACAAAACATAAACTTTCTTAAGGATTTATAAAAGTTTTATAAAGACTTTATAAATTCTGTTGACTATTGAAATTGTGAAAAATATAATGAATTTATTAAATGAAAAGGAGTTAAAATTATGGATATTTTAAGAACAACTAATCTAAAAAAATATTACGGCTCTGGAGACACTGTAGTAAAAGCTCTGAACGGAGTAAATCTGTCGGTTAAGGACGGTGAATTTGTATCTATTGTAGGAACATCAGGAAGCGGTAAATCGACGCTTTTACATACGCTTGGCGGTCTTGACGGACCGACAAGCGGAACGGTCGAGGTTGAGGGAAAGGACATATTCGCGCTTAAAAACGATATGCTGACCGTTTTCCGCCGCCGCAAAATCGGCTTTATATTCCAAAGCTTCAACCTCGTTCCCGTGCTTAACGTATATGAAAATATCGTTCTGCCGATTGAGCTTGACGGAGCAAAGCCTGACAGACATCATATCC
>CAYUSE010000249.1:0-2309 GCA_964447095.1 uncultured Lachnospiraceae bacterium
AGTTTAAGACAGGCTCAAGCTTCGGCGCGTCGGAATTTGCCTCAATCCCGAGCCCTTCGCCCGAATATGTGCGCGTAAGCCCGACAAGCGCGCAGACTGTACCCGCCGCCGCTTCCTCAAGATATGTGTATTTCGCGCCCGAATATACGCGGATTTGATTGACCTTTTCCGCCCAATCCTCACCTGCGCTCGGACTGAGCATTGTTTTTATTTTCAGGCTGCCGCCCGTGATTTTAAGATGCGTCAGCCGTCTGCCCTGCTCGTCCTCGGAAATCTTAAAAACCTTCGCGCCGAATTCCGCGGGATAATCCGGCATTTCGGTATATACATTAAGACCATTTAGCAGCTCATCAACACCTTCTAATTTCAGCGCTGAGCCGAAAAAGCAGGGGAATATACTTCTTGATTTTATAGCCTGTTTCAGTTCATCATCCGAAAATCCGTTGTTTTCCAAATATGTGTTCATTAAAAATTCGTCACACATTGCGGCATGTTCCGCAAATTCTGCAGAATTCCGCTCCGAAAAATCAACGCACCCGTCGCTTAGTTTTTCACGGAGCTCCAAAATAAGCTCTTCCTTTTCGTATTCGGAAATATCCATTTTATTTATAAAAATAAAGGTCGGAATATTATATTCAACCAATAATTTCCACAATGTTTCCGTATGGTTTTGCACGCCGTCCGTACCGCTTATCACAAGTATCGCATAATCGAGCACTTGAAAAACACGCTCGGTTTCGGTTGAAAAATCAATATGCCCGGGCGTGTCTAAAAGTGTTATTTCTGTATTATCTATCGGCAAAACTGCCTGCTTTGAAAAAATCGTAATGCCTCTGTCGCGTTCTATTCGGTCGTTATCGAGGAACGCGTCCTTATGGTCTACGCGCCCGAGCTTTCGGATTTTTCCCGCGCGGTAGAGCATAGCCTCGCAAAGCGTTGTTTTTCCCGAATCGACATGAGCCAAAATTCCTATCGCAAGCTTTTTCATTTATTATTTTCCTCAATTTCAGCTTTTATTTTTTCCAAATCACATTCCAAATAGCAATCATTTTTAAGCTCTGAACAGGCAAAATAAACCTCTTTTCCGTCAAGCAGCTTCGCAGGAACTAACCAATCTCCGCCATAGAAAAAGTCATCGGCGGCAAGCTTTTTATCGGCGTAAAGCTGTGCCGCATCGCCGATATACTGTAAATTCAAATACCCCTGACTGCCCTTAACCGTAAGTTTATACCATGTGATTTTTCTTTCTCCGCCTAATTGCAGCTCGTATAAATACGGCATATCAAAATCGGGCTTTCCGCACGGCTCCGATACGGCTTCAAACGGCGTAAAATCAACGCTTACCTTGTATTCGTCAAAGTCCCTGCCGTTCCATTTTTTATACGAGAAATCGCCGTCCTGCGCCGATTTAATTTCTCCGTCCTCAATATATAAATCACAATTATTTCCTATATATAATTCACCGTCCAAACGGCGGAGCTTCTCCGCTTCACTAAACGGCAAAGTAACTATATGAACGCCGTTTTTCTTAAAATCTCTGTCATGAATTATTTCGCCGTCTATTTTGTATTCAGGCGTAATTCCATCAATTTCCGCAAAGAAGTATGTGTTGTCCTGTTTGCATAAGGGCTGTGACAATGCATACTCCAAAACCGAACTTCCGATTTCCATTCTAAACGGCAGAAAGAAGCACACCTCACCCGAAACCGTAATTTTTGGCAAGGTCAATTGTTCATCGATTTTAAACTCTATGTCCTTCACTGTCTCAAGCTTTCTTAACCGCTCAAAATGATTTACAAACACAAATCCGCTTTCGCCGTTCCATCGCATTGCATACCTCAATGATTTTGTATCCTTTTTATCAACCGGCGCGCCCAAAGCAGTATTCATCGGCGCGAAATCCCCGCCAAAATCCTGTACAAACAAATGCAGCATATTAAGAAGACCGCACTGACGGCGCACAATGCCGTATTCGCCAATAGGAGCTTGGAAATCATAAGATAAAACCGTGTAGTCATTCGGATAACCTGTAGCTCTGCTTTCATTAAATGCTGACAGCTTTCCGATTTTATTTGTGCCGCCATGATACATATAATATCCGACCAGATTGTTTCCGCACGCAAGCTTAATCATAGACACCGCGTAGGGTTCCATGGGCGATATTTTCGGTCGGCGATGGTGCGTCACCTGTATTCCTCCGCCAAGCTCACAGGTTGCAAACGGATAACGGTCATAAGGCAATGCCCAGTCATCATCGTCTGATTTTATTAAGTCCGCGCCTATCGCGCTGTCATTTCTCATTGTGTTAA
>CAYUSE010000250.1:0-2298 GCA_964447095.1 uncultured Lachnospiraceae bacterium
ATAGATTACCCTCTACTAATAGGAGAAATATGAGGGGTAAAACGGAACTGTTTTTGAAAAAATTTTTAAAATTTATATAATTTTTTGCGGAGGTGATACAAGACGCTTTACAACAGAGAATTTGACGAGGACCAAGAAAAATTAAATAGAGAAATAGAAA
Organism: uncultured Lachnospiraceae bacterium; assembly: GCA_964447095.1. Taxonomy (GTDB): domain Bacteria; phylum Bacillota; class Clostridia; order UBA1381; family UBA1381; genus JALEPO01. Next base: position 161 of record CAYUSE010000250.1, read on the forward strand.
AAGAAAAACAAGCTGCTATTGCAGATGATGTTAAATATACCGAGCCGAAAAAGTTGCAACGAGATTTACGCGCTGAAGCCTTACAAATAATCGAGGACGCGGCAAGAACGCAAGAAGATTTTGAGGAAGTTGTCAGGTGGTATGACAGACTTGACGCTAATCGGGAACGCAAGGAACGCTATCACGAAATAAGTCGCGGTGATAATATTCCGCTTGACTATAACGCTGATGAAAACGGAATTTGTTTTCCGAGAAGCATTAACAAATATCTGTGGAAACAGATACAAAAGGGCGAATTTGACGAAGCAATATATGATTGTCCTCACGAGCTGCAAGATTTGATTTCAGAGCCATATATATCGGAGATAATAGGCGAATTAACAGCCGAACAAAAAGAAGTCCTATTCTACTACATAGTAAAAGGTTACAGTACATCAAAAATCGCTTACATACGAGGTCAAACCGATAGGAATATACGCAAAGTCAAAAATACGGCTCTTAAACAAATACGGAAAAAGATATATGATTATTTAATATCCGATATGGGACATAGTATGACAAAACAAGAGAAATTATTTGTTGAAAATTATCGGAATATGATTGACAATGACAAATAATAGTAGTAATATAGATACTATAGAACAGATTACAGAAAAACGAGGTTTATTTTATTATGGAAAATATTTTTAAACACGCAAGTTCAAATTGGGTGAAATACAGTGAATACATTAAAATAGAGGACGAAAACGGTAATTGGTATGTTATGCCCACGCCTGACGCAAAACTCCAGATTTATAATCCGCTGAAAAATGCGGAAGAAATGGTTATTGACGCTTTAAATGTCGGTTTAACCTGTATGAGCAGCGAAAAGACAGACGAGGACAAGGAACAGTCTATTTTTGGTTTTATATCAAATTACGGCTTACTTGGTCTTATGACAGCATTACCTACCACACCGCAATTTATGAATTACGAAGCCGTATATATCAATAAAAATCAGCATATCAAAGACGAAACAATGCAGACGGAAGAATATTTAAAGTTATTCTTTCCTTTTAAAATGCCTAATATAAACAAACGCAAAGATGGTGTATCTTGGACAGTCGGCGGTGATACGGATATGATGGCTCTTGCGCTGACAATGGATAAACGACCTATGGCGGTAAATATGGGATTTCAAAAAGAGTATGCCGAGCGTTATGATTGGATAGTAAAGCAATTTAAAGATTGGGCTTTCACATTTTTTACAAGTATATTGTATTATGAGGATTTTGATAGTCTTGATGATACAACGAAAAATCTGTATAGGCAGTCAATGGCTTGCTTTGACGGTATCGCTCCGACATATCATATAGAGTTATTAGAAAAGCCGACTATGGTATGGGACTTTCACTCGCTATTACTTGGTATTCAGATGATGTTCAGCTTTATGCTTGTAAATGACAAAAACCCGCTCCGAATATGCAGACACTGTAATACCGTATTCAAGGCAAGCAGACCGAGCGCGGTATTTTGCAGCCCGCAATGTAAAAATAGGTATAATGTGTATAAGAGTAGAAAAAAGGATAAAAAGTAATCAACAATAGAGAATAAAAAACTCTATTGCTGATTACCTAATTCGTTAAAATTATTTAATTAGAATAGTGCCATTCTGTTCTGAAGATGTTGGCATAAATGTTATGTAATCGTCTGAAATAGATATAAATGTAATTGTTAAAGTTTGTTTGTAAGTTCTATCAAAATTGTTATCCAAGAGAAATGACATAGTTACTGTTGCATGTTCAAGTTTTGAAAGTAAAGATTGATTTATAACAAAACCTATTGCTGTTTGCGAATCTTTTTTCAAGAAAGCATGGTGATTATGTTCTCCAAAAGTACTTCCATTAAATATTGCAATGGAAGTAGAATCTTTTTCTATTTGCACATTGTATGGTCTTATTTGTGCAAATGCTTCAGATGTATTAACTAATGAAACTTTTAGTAATATCATATTTTCAAAATCCATTTTTTCTACTGTATTATTAAAAAACGGATAATAAACATTTTTCAAAGTTTTATACTTGGTTCCGTCCTTATTCAGCTCTAAATCTGTTTTTTCATATGTAATATTATCTATCATTATATGAGGTATAGTATAT
>CAYUSE010000251.1:0-2280 GCA_964447095.1 uncultured Lachnospiraceae bacterium
ACATCTCTCGAGCCCGTATTTGAAAAGCACCCCGAATATGAGAAGGCTGCGTTATTGGAAAGAATTGTAGAGCCCGAAAGACAGATTATGTTCCGTGTTCCTTGGGTTGACGACAACGGCAAGGTACAGGTAAACCGCGGTTACAGAGTACAGTTTAACTCGGCAATCGGTCCTTATAAGGGCGGTTTAAGACTTCACCCGTCAGTAAACCTCGGAATTATTAAGTTCCTTGGTTTTGAACAGATTTTCAAGAATTCGCTTACAACACTTCCGATAGGCGGCGGCAAGGGCGGCAGTGATTTTGACCCGAAGGGCAAGTCAGATAACGAGGTTATGCGTTTCTGCCAGAGCTTTATGACAGAGCTTTGCAGACATATCGGCGCTGATACAGACGTTCCCGCAGGCGACATCGGTACAGGCGCAAGAGAAATCGGTTACATGTTCGGTCAGTATAAAAGAATTAAGAATATATACGAGGGTGTACTTACAGGCAAGGGCTTAACATGGGGCGGCTCGCTCGCAAGAACAGAGGCTACAGGCTATGGTCTTGTATATTACGCTCAGGAAATGCTAAAGGATCTTGGCACAGACTTTAACGGCAAGAGAGTTGCAATTTCAGGCGCAGGTAATGTTGCTATTTACGCTACTCAGAAGGTTCAGCAGCTTGGCGGCAAGGTTATCACAGTTTCCGACTCAAACGGCTACGTTATCGACGAGGACGGCATTGATTTGGCGGCAGTTAAGGAAATCAAGGAAGTTAAGAGAGGCAGAATTAAAGATTATCTTAACTATCGTCCGAACGCTAAATATGTTGAGGGCGCAGGTCTTTGGCAGGCAGTTAAGGTTGACGTTGCTCTTCCTTGCGCAACTCAGAACGAACTTCTTATTGATGATGCTAAGGCACTTGTTGCAAACGGCTGTATCGTAGTTGCAGAGGGCGCAAATATGCCGACAACACTTGAGGCTACAGAGTACTTACAGCAGAACGGCGTTTACTTCGCGCCGGGTAAAGCGTCAAACGCAGGCGGCGTTGCTACATCAGCGCTTGAAATGAGCCAGAACTCACAAAGACTTTCATGGACGTTTGAAGAGGTTGACGAAAAGCTTCACAACATCATGATTACGATTTATAAGAACTCGGTTGCGGCGGCTAAGGAATACGGCTGCGAGGTCGGCGGCAAGACAAACCTTGTTGCCGGCGCGAATATCGCAGGCTTCTTAAAGGTTGCCGACGCTATGATGGCACAGGGCGTTTGCTAATTGCGAACGCTGTTAATGCAGTAACAAAAAGTGTTTAGGATAATTTTTATCCTAAACACTTTTTTTATTTATTTCTATTGAAATATAAGAAAAATGTGGTATAAAATTTTTCTGTGTATTATCAGCGAAAAGTGTGGACAAGAGCAAAAATTTATGATATACTGATTTTGCGACAATTCTAAACTAAAAACTTTATTGTTTGAGATGTGTATAGCTTTGTAAAAAACGCTGTATGCTTTGTTTGTCATTAACGTCTCAAATTTTGAAGTTGATAGGTTTAGAATGTGTCGCAGCATTTACCAAAGCGAGCGTTTTTATGTGCCGTTTGGTTTATGCCGCGGCACATTTTTTATGCGCTAAAATATACGGAAAGGAGGTTACAGTTATGGAGGTATTGGAAAATCTATACAAAATTTCTCATCAGGGGTCTGAACGCAGTATGAAAAATGATAAAACGTATATACGCACAAAAAATAAAGAAAGGCAATATTATGAGGTTCTGTGCAAAAGGCTTTCGGAAAAAGACCGAACAATTCTCAATAAGTTTATAGAGTGCAACGAAAAGAAAATAAGAAGAAAGAACATACATTGCTTTACAGCCGGCTTTAAAACAGGTCTTACCGTTGCAGTCAAATCGTTGGAGTAGGCAGAATACCGTATAATGCTTAAAATGCAGTCTGACAGAAAAAAGCCCGACACTTACTTTCTTATAAGTGTCGGGCTTTTTTAAGCCTCATTTTTTTATTTTCTAAACTCGACCGTCACCTTAAACAAATCGCCGTCAACGGTGATTTTAACATTTCCGCCGCAGCCCTCGACATAGCTTTTTACAATTGCAAGACCCAGACCGCTCCCCTCGCTCGTTCGCGCACTGTCGCCGCGTACAAACCGCTCGGCAATTTCAGAGGCGTCAAAATCCATTTCATACCCAGCGATATTTTTAATTTCGACCGTCGCCGCGCTGTCGCCGTCCTCTATATCAATATACACGCGCGTGTTTTTCATAGCGTACTTTATGCA
>CAYUSE010000252.1:0-2256 GCA_964447095.1 uncultured Lachnospiraceae bacterium
CTCCGCCAGACGCTGATACTGTGCTGTATAACCTGTGAAATCCGCAGGATCAGGAACAACCACAGGTGTCTGAGGTAAGGGATGATTGTCCTCATCTGCTTTATAATACGTCTTTTGAGGTATTTTCAGAGTAATCTCCTGTTTACTTATTGTGAAGGTATTGTTTGTAATCGGGTCTGTCAGATACTTATCAGGCTCATTTAGCGTAATATTAACTCTGTATGTACCTGCTTTATACGGTTTGCCGTCCTTCAGATCTTCCGCCGCAACAGGCTGACCGCTTGCATTAAGGTAATTTACTGTATATTCCGAAAACGGTTCGCCTGTTTTCTCTGCCGTAACAGTAGGCGCCTGACCCTCGCCGTTATATGTAAACGAGTTTCCCGTTATGGTAAACGATACTTTTTCGGCATTGATTGTTATTACAGCCGTTTCCGACTTTGGTTCATAGTTCGTATCCGTCGAATAAACCTCGGCCGTATATTCACCTGCGGCTATCGGCTCACCTTCAATAAGCGCGCCCGTTCTTCTGTTATAGTATCTTATGCCGTAGGGAATTGTCTTGGCAGGCTCTAATGACGATGTAATTGAAACACCCGTAAGCCCGTGCGAGTTACCATCATAATCAAATTCTGCGTCATGCACGCCGTTGATTGTAAGCTCATCCGCGGAAGCCCTGTGAACAGTAATATATCTGTCGCCGGAAATGTAAGAATTTTCCGCATTCGGCTTTACATCGTATATAAAAGAAGTACCATAAGTTATACGGTATTCTCCCGCATCCACTACGTCTGTTAAGCTGTCCAGACCGTATCTAAGCACCGGCTTATCCTCCAATTCCTCGCCTGTATGATAATCAACATATTTTCCTTCTGCTTTATAATGCGTTACTCCGTCATAAACCGCATCGCTGGGAGCTGTTATATATATATATACAGGTCGGGGTTTAATTCTAAGGGAGCATGAAAATGTCTTTGAAGTGCCGTCAGGAGCCGTAATAAGCAGCGATATTGCTGAATAAGAGCCCCTCATAGTCATATATCCCGAAACTACACCGTCCTCAGTTATAGAAAGACCGGGAGGAAGATATGTTCCCTGTACAAAGGCAAATGTATATCCCGTATTTCCGCCGACAAGCTGGATTTGAGACCGGTAATTTTGAAGAACCTCACCTTCTGCAAGCTCGTATGTCCTGCTGTTATCGTTATAATCAATTGTAAGCGTACCGCCAAATACCAAATCCTCCGCGTTTACGCACACTGCTCCCGAGAACAGCATACAAACCGCCAAAAATACCGCTGTCAGTTTTTTCATAATAAAGCACCTTACCCTTTCACGCTCTTAAAACAATGTTGTCACATTTCCGAAAGCGCTGAATTTATTTTCAGCGCCATTGGAAATGCAACAACACGGGGCTTAAAGCCCCGCGTTATTGCAACTTACCGCTTAATTAGTTAGCCGCGGGAGTAGCTGTCGGTTCAACAGATGCTTCCGGTGAAGCTTCCGGTGAAGCCTCCGGAGTTGCCTCCGGTGTAGCTTCAGGAGTTTCTTCCGGTGTAGCTGTTGCTGTACCGTTTATTTTTCTCTCATTTACTGCAAGAATGATTGCATCCTCTGCCCAGTGACCTGTGATGTCATTCGGTGTGAATACAACAATCGGAGTTGAGTCAAGAAGAAGTCTATTGATGATTGTAACAGCCTCTGCTCTTGTCAACGCGTTGTCTGTACCGTAAGAACCGTCATTGTAGCCTGATACTATATCCTTATTAGCAAGAGTTGTGATATATCCCTTTGCCCAGTGATTCTGAACATCCCAGAATGCGCTGTCGCTGTTATCTATATCAAACTTCTGAGCTCTTGCGATTACCGCTGCCATTTCTGCTCTTGTAACAGTCTTCTGCGGTCTGAATGAACCGTCGTCATAACCGTCCAATACGCCGAAGCCCTCTAAGTAACCGATGTACTTGTTGTACCAAGCGTCAGCATCAACGTCGAAGAATGATGCGCTGTACAGACGATCGGGCAATTCATCGCCATAGCTTAATCTTGCAATCATTGTAGCAAGCTCTGCTCTTGTGATGTAATCATCCGGAAGGAATTTGCCGTCGTCATAACCTGCCGCATACGGCTTTGTGAATGCATCATCAATAATCGGCTTTTCTGTTGGTGTCGGCGCCGGAGTTTCCTTAACATCTTCCTCATAAACAGCCGTCATTGTTGTGTTCTTCTTAATCGGGTTGTCTGCAAGGTCAATAA
>CAYUSE010000253.1:0-2255 GCA_964447095.1 uncultured Lachnospiraceae bacterium
CTCGGCGTTACTCCCGAATTTCAGGAGATTAACTGGGACTCAAAAGAAATCGAGCTTAACTCAAAGAACATCGACTGTATCTGGAACGGTATGACAATTACCGAGGAAAGAAAAGAAAATATGTCAGTTACAAACCCGTACATGGGCAACAGGCAGGTTATGATTGTCAAGGCTGAAAATGTTGACAAGTACACAAATTCCGTTGACGGCGCGAGCGTAATCGCGGAAACAGGCTCAACAGGCGAAGAGCTTGCCGAAAGCGACCCGTTCTTCGCAAACGCGAACTATACAGCGGTTGACTCGCAGGCTAAGGGTCTTATCGACGTAGAAGCGGGCACATCAGACGTGGTTGTTCTTGACTATGTATTGGCTACAGGTTCAATCGGCGAAGGCACGGATTACACCGACCTCGTTATGATTGACAAGGGCTTTGATGCGCAGGAATACGGCGTAGCGTTCAGAAAGGGTTCGGACGTAACAGAAAAGGTAAACGGAATTATGCAGGAATTGGCGGCTGACGGCACATTGTTAAAGCTTGCCGAAAAGTATAATCTGCAGGATTTGCTTATGCTTAAATAATTGAAACAAATTGTATGAGCTGCTGCTGAAAAGCGGCAGCTTTATGTTTAATTGAAGATAAATTGTTGTTTAGCGATGTAAACAACAATTTACCAAACGGAGGAATACATAATGGAACAAATCCAATCGCTTTTTGACGGGTTTTGGCTCAACTGCATAATATTTTTCGTGACATTTCTCTGCGCCGTGCCCCTGGGACTTTTGATAACCTTTGCGACAATGTCAAAATTTAGACCGTTCGCGTGGCTTATGCAGGGCGGCGATGAAGTCACGGGCTTAAAAAAAGCTCTGAACTCGCTCGCAAAATTCCGTCCCATATCATGGCTTTCCAAGACTTTTGTTTGGATAATCCGCGGAACGCCCTTAATGCTGCAAATTTTCGTTGTGCTCTACGCTCCGGGACTTCTTCTTGATATTCCGCTCCGCTCGCGTATGACGGCGGTGCTTATAGCGTTCGTAATAAATTACGCGGCGTATTTTTCGGAGATATACCGCGGCGGAATTGAAAGCATAGCAAAGGGTCAGTACGAGGCGGGACAGGTGCTCGGCATGACAAAAACACAGGTGTTTATCAAGGTCGTTTTGCCGCAGGTTATAAAGCGGATAGTGCCGCCCATGGGCAATGAAATAATGACGCTTGTAAAAGACACGTCGCTCGCGAGAATTGTCGGCGTCGGAGAAATCATAATGTGCGCGGAACGCTTTACAAAACAGGGACTTATCTGGCCCTTGTTCTCAACGGGACTTTTCTTCCTCGCAATGTGCGGGCTTCTGACGCTCGTTTCGGGCGCGATAGAGAAAAAGCTGAATTATTACAGAGCGTAAGGAGGGAAAGCAATGCCGATTTTGGAAATAAAAAATATACATAAAAGTTTCGGTAAAACCGAAGTATTAAAGGGCGTTGACTTTTCCATGGAAAAGGGCGGAATTGTCACGATTATAGGATCTTCGGGAAGTGGAAAAACAACGCTTTTGCGCTGTATCAATTTCCTTGAAATCGCGTCGCAGGGCGAGATTTATGTGGACGGCAAATGTATTTTTAACGCCGCCGACAAGCGTAAGCTAACCTCAAAGGAAATTCGCGAAAGACAGCTTAATTTCGGGCTTGTGTTCCAGTCGTTCAATCTGTTTCCTCAGTATAACGCGCTTGAAAATGTAATGCTCGCGCCAAAGCTGTTGGCAAAGGAGCGCCCCGACTTTAAGGAAAATAAAAAACAGATTTTAGAGGAAATTGAGGAAAACGCCGTATCACTTCTGACGCGCGTAGGCTTGGGCGAAAAGCTCAAAAATTACCCGTGCGAATTGTCGGGCGGTCAGCAGCAAAGAGTATCAATCTCACGCGCGCTCGCGCTAAATCCGAAGGTGCTGTTCTTTGACGAACCGACCTCCGCGCTCGACCCCGAGCTTACTGGTGAGATTTTAAAGGTAATAAAAGACCTCGCCGCAAAGCACATAACAATGGTTATTGTAACGCACGAGATTGAATTTGCAAAAAATGTTTCCGACCGCGTTATTTTTATTGACGGCGGCGTGATTGTCGAAGAGGGCACGCCCGAGCAGGTAATAGATAACCCGCAGCACGAAAGAACGCAGGCGTTTTTGAGGAAAATGATAAAATAAATTTTTTGAATTAACATACAAAAAAGGCTGTATCAAAGCGATACAGCCTTTTTAAT
>CAYUSE010000254.1:0-2222 GCA_964447095.1 uncultured Lachnospiraceae bacterium
ATGCAGAGGGAGAAACGCTGTATCAGATTACCGCTCATATTGACGCGCTTGATAAATCGAAAACAACAGCAGAATATAACGGTACAACATATTATGTCGGTACTGACGCGACCTTATATTGTATGGTGCCGAACGGCGAATATAATATGGGCGTATTGTATGATGTGGTAAGCCCGTATGAAGGTAAAGTTACTATAAACGGCAAGGGCGAGGAACTAACTCTTTACGCTGTGCGCCTTGAGAGTCTTTCGTATTTTATCGACGGCGAGGAATGCAAGGATAATGTGTATCTTCCGTCTGACGGAGGCACGGTTGTGTTTAAAGCGGAAGGTAAGCTTGTCGATGATATAGTGAAAATTAAGCTTAAAAAGCACAGCGCCGGAGAAGATGATGATAATGTGGTAGATGATATAGAGCAGTATGTAAAAAAGGACGAAAGCGGAAACTTTACTGCAACAATTACCATACCTGAAAATCCTTATGGAAAATATGATATTATATATGACATTTTCTATGAATTCCAGAAGAATGAAATAAAAATGCCGTATATGATTGGTGTTTACAGAAATACATCGCTTTGTAAAATTGAAAAATTTACTATTCCAAATCAGGTGGGTAATGCCACAATTATTGATTATGAGGACAGGGACAGTATTGTACAGATTTATATGCCTTATGACCATGAATATCAGACGAGATATACGCCGAGCGCTATAGGCTTTGCGGGCGGTACGGTCAGCCCTCAGGCGGGAGTTCCTACAGTATTTACGCAATATAACGATTATTTGTATGCCAGATATACGGTAAGTTCGCGTGACGGAGAAACTAAAAAGGTATATTCAGTAAGATTATATAAGCAGCCTGAGCCGATTATCAGAAATCTGGCTCTGTCAAGCAACACTTTGACTTGTGACGGCGGAGATGTTACGGTTACGGCTTCGGGTATAAGACTTGAAAATACTGAAAATGCCGAACAGGAAAACAACAGAAAAGTATATATTTATTCCGACGACGGAATAGCTCCGGTTGAAGCAACAAAGCATGTTGACGGCAATACCGTAACATATACGGCAACTTTGCATTTTGATGAAAATACCAGCAACACCGAAAACAAAAAATATATTCTTAAAGCGAAAATCGGTGATACTGTTCAAAATGAGATAAATACAAATACGACAGTAGTAACCGTAAACAGACGTGCCAAGAGTCTTACGGGAATTACTTCGTTTACACTGCCAAATCAGATTGGACAGACGGAATTTTCAGGCTCGGATATAAATATTACAATGCCTTATGACGCGGATATAACGGCGTTGTATCCGAATATTGTACTTGAAGACTATAACGCTTCTGTTTCTTCTATGGGAGAACAAGACTTTACAAACGCTGTTACATATACTGTAACAGCCGAGGACGGAATTACGACGGCTCAATATACAGTGCATGTCACAAAGCAGGCAGTACCGTCGGCGACAAGTCTGGAGTTTACAAATCCGCGGTACAGCAGCGCGGGCAGAGTGCTTGTAAAAATAAACGGAAACAATCTCGACAGCGCCGCAAATGCGGTTAATACGTCGCCGTATATTGTGCTTGACGCAGAAATGAAGAGCGGTACGGGAACGATAACAGATTCCGACGGAACACCGACAGGTAATGAGAATACATCGGTTAATTCTGCAAGAGCTGTAAAGAATGAAGCAGGCGACTATATTGCGACAATACTTGTTCCGTCAAACAACACATCGGAGGACAGAACGTATGAGCTTTCCGTGACAATAGGAGATACAAAGCAAACGCTTACGGGAAATGTAATTCTGACCGTTCCGCACAAAGAGCCTAACTCCAAGGAACTGACGGATATTGTTCTTGCGGAGGGACAGAGTGAGCTTATAGAAAGCCCGGGCGTCGGATATTCGCTGTATGTTCCGTACAATACCGATTTAAGAAGCATTACTCCTCAGGTATATCATACGGGCGCAAGCTATTCTCCGCAGGGTGCGCAGAACTTTATGCAGCCTGTAACATATACCATAACGGCACAGGACGGAACTACCAAGGATTATATAATTACGGCTTACAGAAGCGGAACTCCTTCTTTGAGCGAAACAATCATTCATAATCCTTTGACATATAAGGATACCGATAACGTATTGGTTGAATTAAGCGGTCAGTTTATTCCGTATCTTACCGACGGTGAAGTTAAGGATACATTGAAAGTTTGG
>CAYUSE010000255.1:0-2217 GCA_964447095.1 uncultured Lachnospiraceae bacterium
CCGTTACTTCATCGTCATTTAAAATATCGTTAAAATCCTTTGTGAAAAGCTCTTTTTCGGGATGGTCGTCAAAGTCGCGTATATCAAGTATATACTTAATATCCACAGCTTCACCGTTGGTGTTATGACGAAGCTTCTCTCTGTTGGTTTTGATTATGTCATAAACTCCGCTTCCTACCGTTCCGAAGCCCATGATTGCAACCTTAGCCATTCATATTTCCTCCCAATTTCAATCTAAATTCCCAGAATGTATATTTAATATACATAATACTACCACATCAGTATAGTAAAGTCAATAGTCTGTCCGTCAAAATCTTTCACCGTTTATCAGCATACTTTTGTATATTTTTTTGGGTTTCCATTCGTTCAATACGGTCTATAAAACCTCTTATACCCTCATCTGTTACAATATAATGCTCATAAAGCAGCACGCCTACAAGTCTCAAAGAATTTCTGACTATCTGCGTCGCTGTTATGTCAACTCCCGACGGTTCAAGGCTTCCGCCGGGATGATTATGCGCCAGAACCACGCCTGCGGCTTCATTTGAAACTGCAATCCGCACAATTCTTCCGACATCAACCTCCGATGCGTCAAACGCGCCCTCGCTTATCAGCGTTTTATTTATGACAGCCCGTCTTGCATCAAGACATATAATATAAAAGCACTCTCTCCTATGCTTTTGGAATAGCTCTCTGAAATACACCTCCGCAAAATCCGGCGTAAGATATATTTTTCCGTTTGATTTTAAGCCGCTGCAGTAATGAAAATATTCATTAAGCGTTTTTATATAAAGCGCGGTTTTTTTTCCGACACCCTCCATTTTTTCGAGAATTTCCGACGGAGCCTCCATCACGCCACGCAAGCTCCCGCATTCCTTCAAAAGCTGCTTTGCTATAGGGCTTGTATCCGAGCGCGGCACAACATAAAACAGCATATATTCAAGAATTTTAGCTTCATCCCAGCCCAAAAAACCGCTGTTTATAAATTCATCCCGAAGCCTTTGTCTGTGTCCCTGATGAGGATATTTCATTGTTCAAAATCCTCCTTCTTTCTTTTGTATGGCTTCTGGTCATCCGTAAGTCCTACAATATAATCTATCGAGGTGTTATAAAATTTGGCAAGACAAATCAAATATGTGTATGGTATCATTCTGTTACCTGTTTCATAACTTGAATATGTGCGCTGTGCTATTTTTAAAACCTCTGCAATATCTTTTTGCTTTAAATCTCTGTCTTCACGCAAATCTTTTAATCTGCTTAACACTAAAAATCACCTCAATGCTTATTATAATATAGCTCAGCACGAGCTATATTATTTTAGCTCAATTTGAGCCGGACAAAAAAACAGTCTGACATTCAAGGTGATGTTAGACCGTTTTTCTATGTATATTATACCTATTCATCAAATTTTCAAACTGATAATCTTATAGATTATATTTTCCGCCATTGTGTTGCTGTCCATAGTCAAAAAACGCCTATTCAAATTATCCGTTTGAATAAGCATCTTTTATTATCATAAGCTATATACCTTTGACACAGCTTCTAAAAATTCCGAAACAGGTTCGGAGGGAGTGGGTGAATGTAAAATGCCAAACGGAATAGTATAATCCCATTCAATCGGAACAATTCTTAAAAGCGGATGGACATTTTCCCATTTTCCGAATCCTATTAAAATATCATTGCTGCTTTCACATTGATTAAATGCATCAACATTAAAAAACGGCACATCAATTATGTTTATTTGCGGGTGTTCAGACAACAGCTCATCCCTTATAGCGTCAGCATGTTTGTTCCAGCCGCGTCTGATAAGCATCACATTCTCACCGTATAAGTCAGATATTTTTATTTTCTCATTAAATGCAAGTCTGTGATTTATCGAAAGCGCACAGCTTATGGGCTCGTCCTCAAGCTTTAACGCCTGACAACCGCTTTTATCTAAAAATCCCTCGTCAAACCAACCTGCCACTATATCAATATTTGTGCCGAGATGGGCAAGGATTTCACGAGCATTTTCAGGAGTATTTTCAAACGGTACTATTTGAAATTTTATATCCGGACATTGCACTTTTATTTCAGACCATAGCTCTAAAATAAACTGAGAAGGCGTCATGGGCGAGCTTCCTATCCTTACAACTTTTTTCTCGCCCTGCATTGCGTTATTAGCGCGCGTAAGCGAGTCCTTTGAATATTGTATTAAATATTTTGCGTCGCCGTAAA
>CAYUSE010000256.1:0-2213 GCA_964447095.1 uncultured Lachnospiraceae bacterium
ATCAATGGTATCGGCGAAAAAGTCGCAAATTGCATACTTCTTTTCGGGCTTCATCGTGTGGATGCATTTCCTGTTGATGTCTGGATAAAGCGCGTAATGGAGCAATATTATTTTGACGGGGAACAGCCGATAAGCGTGATAAGCCGTTTTGCCGAAGAGAAATTCGGTGATTTGGGAGGCTACGCGCAGCAATATCTGTTTTTCAGTGCAAGAGAAAACAAGTAAGGAGTTGGAGTTAATGCTGATTGATATAAATCGAGTAACCGCTTCAATTTGTCCCGAATGCTCAAATGCGTCTATTGGGACGATTTCCATTTTTGCATTTTCAGGAAACAGACCGATGAATATTTTGTGTCCGATAAAGGGCTGTCAGAGCCTTTTAGCAAATATTACTCCAAGGGCTGATAAATTTAAAGTAAGTGTGTATTGTCCGTTTTGCGGCGAAGTACATGAGCATTCGGTAAAAATATCTGCTTTTTGGAAAAGTGAGCTTTTGACATTCCCTTGTCCGAGAGTAGGGCTTTCTTCATTTTTTATCGGCACGCGCGGCAGAGTTGATAAAGCAATGAAAGAAACGCTTGCAAAGTATTCCAAAATGTATGAAGAAGCTATGAGCGATCTTGAAGATTTGGACTGCGGTTACGTCGATGATGAAAATGATATTATTTATGATATTGCCGATGTTATTTATGAAATGCGCGAAGACGGCAATATGTCATGCGTATGCGGCAGCGAGGCGGTTTCAATCAATATAATAGGAAGAAAAATACTTCTTTCATGCCCCAGATGCAGACGCACAAAAACAATAGACTCGACCCCTGAAAATCTCGCAATGTTGCTTAATGCAACCATGATTGTATTGTGAAATTAAATTACTGTTCGGACTATTCCGTCAGATAATAAATAAAAACGAGGAGGAAATTACAATGTTAGTTTCAGCAACAGATATGTTAAATAAGGCTGTAAAGGGTTAATATGCAGTAGGTCAGTTTAACATAAATAATTTAGAATGGACAAAGGCTATATTGGAAACAGCTCAGGAGAATAATTCCCCTGTTATATTGGGTGTTTCCGAGGGTGCAGGCAAGTACATGACAGGCTTTAAAACCGTAGCCGCAATGGTTAAGGCGATGCTTGAGGAGATGAACATAACGGTTCCTGTAGCGCTTCATCTTGACCATGGTACTTATGAGGGCTGTTATAAATGTATTGAGGCAGGTTTTTCGTCGGTAATGTTTGACGGCTCGCATTTCCCGATTGATGAAAATGTTGCAAAGACGACTGAGCTTGTTAAGGTATGTCATGAAAAAGGTATCTCAATTGAAGCTGAAGTCGGTTCAATCGGCGGAGAAGAGGATGGCGTAATCGGAGCTGGTGAAATTGCAGACCCGAATGAATGTAAGAAAATCGCTGATTTAGGCGTTGATTTCTTAGCGGCAGGTATAGGAAATATCCATGGCAAATATCCAGAAAATTGGAAGGGGCTTGATTTTGACGCTCTTGGCAAGACAAAAGAGCTTATAGGAGATTTGCCGCTTGTTCTTCACGGAGGAACGGGTATCCCTGCGGACATGATACAGACGGCTATTTCGCTTGGTGTTGCGAAAATCAACGTAAATACCGAATGTCAGCTTTATTTCCAGGAGGCGACAAGAAAGTATATTGAAGAGGGAAAAGACTTACAGGGCAAAGGATTTGATCCGAGAAAGCTTCTCGCCCCCGGAACAGCGGCTATTAAAACTATTGTAAAAGAAAAAATGGAACTTTTCGGCTCAATTAACAAAGCGTAATTTATCATGACCTCACATCATATAAATGATGTGAGGTGATTTTTTTTGAAAAGCTTGGTTAAAATAAATATATTCCTTTTAGTCGTCTTTCTTGCCGGAACGGCTGTATTTTCAAATTATGTTCATCAGGACAGCATGATGGCTATGAATGAAACGGAAGGCATTGACCTGCCTGTTTTAATGTATCACAGCGTTTTAAAGGATACAGACTTATCGGGACAGTATGTAGTAACGCCGAATGAGGTAAGAGCTGATATTGAGTATCACAAAGCAAACGGATATACAACGGTTTCGGTTGAAAATCTTGTCGATTATACAGAAAACGGAACGCCTTTGCCCGAAAAACCCATAATGCTGACCTTTGACGACGGGTATTATCATAATTACGGCTATATTGTACCAATGCTTGAGGAAACCGATTCA
>CAYUSE010000257.1:0-1882 GCA_964447095.1 uncultured Lachnospiraceae bacterium
ACTGCGGATATGCGCTCTGAATGGAGTCTTCCTCGTGCGCGAAGATTGTCAAAAATGCTATTGCAAGCGTTACTGCCGATACAGCAAGCGTTAATTTGATAATTCCCTTTGATTTATATTTATCATACAGCGCAAATATTGTAACGGAGGACGCAAGCATCATAAGCCATACAAAATCGTTAAAGTACCGCGTCAAAAGTCCTGCCATCTGCGCGTCCATGACCGCGACTACAACAGCCATAACGACCGAAAAATATACTGTTCTGTACGCGCGCTTATCCGCGAATAAGTCCCTTTTAAAAGCACCCCAAACGCCGATAATCAAAATCGGATACAGCCAAAGCGTGCCGCCCATAAGATTTTCGGTTAAAGTAAGTCCCTGATACACTGTTTCCGAAGAAAAATCATGTATAAACGGAAAGATTGAGTTCATGCAAAACGGCTGCAAGAAATACGTGAATATTCCAAGCCCTATCCGCCCGAATACAAAGCCTCTGTGCGTCATATCGTTTGTCGTGAGGTTATAGTTTGCGCCGAAATCAAACGGCGAGCCGAAACGCACGAAGTTATACGCCATAAGAATAACTCCTGCAATCACAAACGGCAAACATACGGCAGCCGTCTGCTTAACGCTCTTTTTCGAAAACAAACTGCGCTTTTTAAACACACAGTCCCAAAACAGCATTACACCAAATACTGCGCTTATGAGAAACTGCGGTCTGCACCCTGCCGTCAGCGCGATAAACGCCGAGCCTGCCGCAAGGCGCGGCGCGGACAATACCGTTTCGCCCTTTTTGTTTTTCCGCTCCGCCGACAGCCAAAACGCAAGCCCCCAGACTGCGAACATCATCGCCGACAAAGTCGGAACCATATACAAATCAGGCTTATACACAACGTAAACCATGTATGATATAAAGGTGAAAACGCCCGACATCAACAGATACACCGCAAACGGCGTGTCCTTATACCACTTTTTTATAATTTCCCACAATAGGAGTAAAATTCCTATCATTGTAAGCACGCCGAAAATATACAGCGCAGCGTAATTGGGCAAATCGTGTCCAGTTATAAGATTATACGGCAGATAGAAAAGCACTGCCGGAGCCGCACCGAAATAGCAGTAATATTTTCCATTATAATATGCCGTGTCCCACTCAAACGAAACTCCGCCTCTCTGAGACATATCATAAGGATTGTCAAGCGCGTCAAGCTCCGGCGACGGCTGAAGATTAAGCGATACATGCCCGTCTTTAAACGCGTCGCACAGCTCATAATACTGTCTGTGATGCGGATACCTTTCGTGAAATTCCAATGCTGTTCTGTTCCACTGTATCATGTTTAACAGCATAATGGCATAAACCATTACAAAAGCAAGTACTGCAATTTTTTGTTTTGGTCTTGTCAGGTCGGTTTTGTATTTATACACGCTTGATTTTGGTCTTAGTATATACAAAATCATCGCCGCTAAAATCATGAACAAAAATCTAATCCATGAGAACATCAGCGGCACATGCGCGTTTACTCCGATGAAATCAGCGTCCACGCGTTCGCCGTTCATTCCGCGTATTGTGATTTTCAAATCCCCGACCTCACCGCTGAAATGAAGTCTGATATATTGGCTCTGCTTCACCCTGCTAAACACTGTTCTTGCAGGCGCATCAAGATAGCTTGAATTTGCTTCATCTGTCGCAGAAACGGTTATTTCCGCCTTTTGCTCGGTTTCCTTATCAAGCGAAATACGCAGATATTTTATTTTTTGATTGACGTTCGGTATTGTTATTTCCGCTCTGTCGTCATCTATTAAAAATTCGCTGCCCTGTTTTTTTATATCCAAAGAACTAAATGATGCTACAATTGTTTCATCAGAAAACGCCGAGTTTAT
>CAYUSE010000257.1:1892-2210 GCA_964447095.1 uncultured Lachnospiraceae bacterium
CTGGAATATTCCGTGGGGCATTGGATGTGCATGCAAAAGAAATAAATTATGCTAAATTTGTTTAATCATAAAACGCCGTTTTTATCCATTTTAAGTTAAAAATAAACAACTCACATAAAAGCGCGGAAATAATAATTGTCACAAAAACGACGATGTGTTTATTTTTCATTTTTTGTTCTAACAGTATTGATTTTATTTTTTCCATATCGGTAAAACACACTGTCCTTTCCTTTTTTTGTATATTACAAACGCTATAAATAACACCGTCAGAAGTGATACTATATCCGCCAGCTTAAATAAAATATTTCCGCCGTATTT
>CAYUSE010000258.1:0-2209 GCA_964447095.1 uncultured Lachnospiraceae bacterium
TCGCAAAAAATTTAAATGTCGGCGATAACATCAAAATTTGGGGAAGAATTCAATCGAGGAACTATCAAAAACGCATCTCTGAGGAGGAAAGCGTTACAAAAACCGCTTATGAAGTTTCTATAAACCGCATGGAGCTTGTTACGGACGAAGAATCTGACGCAGACGCTTCGGATATAAACGCTGAAACACATGCAATTGATGATTTTGAAATTCACGAGGGTTCGGATTTATAAAAAATCACTGACAGCAAATTTCTATACAACAAAAAAATCAGGCTGCCGTAAATGATTAAAATCATTTACGGCAGCCTTTTTAACTTATAGCGCCTTGAAAACCTTTATCCATGAACGCTGCACATTTATAAAATGAATACCGTCGTCAGACTCTTTTACTTCGCTTTCATCTGATACGTTCACCATTTTGTTAATCTGAAATCTTGCCACATCAAGACGGATAGTTTCATCATTCGAGCCCATATTTGCAATAACCACAAATTTTTCGTCCTCATACTGACGCAGAAAAGCATAAATATGACCGATTTTATAAACGCTCTCAAAATCACCTACCGAAAACGCCTTTGAACTGTTTCGCAAATTCATCATGATTTTGTATCTATCGCGCACCACTCTTGTCGGGTCTGTTTCATCCTCATGTCCCCATGGATAGCATTGACGGCAAAACGGATCTCCGTAGCCCTGCATACCTATTTCATCGCCGTAATACACGCACGGTACACCCGGCAGCATCATTTGCAGTCCCATTACAAGCGTCGCACGCTCTCTTGCAACCTCTAAGCCGTAGCCCTCCATTTTAAAATTTGCCTGATAATCCTTATCAACATCATGACGGGACGGAACGCCGCCCATCATTGTTAGAATTCTTTCAACGTCATGACTTGAAACCATGTTAAGCAGTGAATAATAAGCAGGAGGCGGATAATTTTCCTTTAAGCTCATCAGCCGCGCGTCAAGCTCATTAGCGTCAATATACCCTAAAACCGCGTCAATAAGCGCCGTACGCATAGGATAATTCATAACCGAATCAAGCTCTTTTCCAAGGAAATACTCACGTCTTTCGCCATAATCGCTTTTATTTGACGCGTCCTCCCAAACCTCTCCGATAATTACCGCATCCTCGTCAACCGACTTTACATTTTCCCGAAGCTCTTTTACGAAAAATCCCGGAAGCTCATCAACAACGTCCAATCTCCAGCCGGATGCGCCGGCTCTCAGCCATTTTTTTACAATAGCATTTTTATCTGACAATATATATTTTCTGTAGTCCTCGCTGTGTTCCTCAACCTGAGGCAAGGTCGTCATACCCCACCACGATTCGTAAACATTGGGCCAATCCATAAAACGAAACCAATTGTAATACGGCGACTCCTGCGACTGATACGCGCCTATGCTGTCATAATTTCCATTTTTATTAAAATACAGGCTGTCACTTCCCGTATGATTAAACACACCATCAAGAATTATACGTATTCCCATCTTTTTAGCGTCAGCGCACAAGGCTTTAAATTCCTTTTCATCGCCGAACATAGGGTCTATTTCCTCATAGCTGCCCGTGTCATACTTATGATTTGTAGATGCCTTGAAAATCGGGTTCAAGTAAATAACGGAAACGCCTAAATCTTTAAGATACGGCAGTTTTTTTCTGACGCCGTTTAAATTTCCGCCGAAAAAGTCATTAGCCTTGTATTCGCCGCCAAACTGCTCAGCTTTATAATACGGCATATCGCCCCATTTTCTCGCTATTATATCCTTTCTGCCCCCTAAAAAGCTTCCGTCCTCATTTCCGTTATAAAATCTGTCAACAAAAATCTGGTATGCTATGCCCTCTTTAAACCAATCGGGAGTTTTATAATCACTTGAATAAACTGTAATCTGGAATGACCTGTCGGGACGGTGAAAGCTCACCTCTCCCATGCCGCCGAGATTTTTCTCATTATTTCCGTAATAAACCGTTCCCTGATTTGTTTCAATCTCAAAATAATACCAGATAAGCCCGGGGGTATCAGGCATTTTCACCTTTACAGAATAAATGCTGTCGTCTGCCTGATTAAAAAGATATGCCATATTTACACGTATTTCATCGCCGCCGTCACGCTTATAAACCAAGCGCACAGCGTTTGGAATTCCTATGTCTGACGCGGATATACGAAAACGCACCTCCGTCCCGCATTCAACTGCGCCGAACGGGCGTC
>CAYUSE010000259.1:0-2207 GCA_964447095.1 uncultured Lachnospiraceae bacterium
GTTACGGAAAGCGGCGATGTTGTAAGAAGCGTGAAAGACGTGAAATCAGGCGACGAATTTAATCTTAAACTTAAAGACGGAAATATAGATTGTGCGGTTAAATAGGAGGAATGAACATGGCTGAAAAATTTGAAGACTCAATAAAAAAACTTGAGGATATAGTAAACAAGCTTGAATTGGGAGATACTACTCTTGATGAGTCGCTGTCACTTTTTGAGCAGGGAATAAAGCTTTCAAAAAGCTGTCAGAAGATGCTTGATAATGCGGAAAAGAAGGTTTCCGTGCTTATGTCAGCAGATGGCGAAACAATGGAAAAACAGGATTTTGAGGCAGAATAATCAATGAAAAAAGAACTACAAGAAAGAATTGAAAAAATAAATACGGCACTTGATGGATATTTGCCCGAAAAGGACAATCCGCAAAACGAGATTTACCGGGCAATGCGGTACAGTGTGTTCGCAGGCGGAAAGCGTTTGCGTCCGATTTTAATGACGGAAACCTGTAAAATGTGCGGAGGCGATATTAACGCCGGTATGCCGTTCGCGTGTGCAATGGAAATGATTCATACCTATTCGCTTATTCATGACGATTTGCCTGCAATGGATAACGACGACCTGCGCCGCGGAATGCCGACAAATCATATAAAATTCGGCGAGGCAACTGCAATTTTGGCAGGCGACGCACTGTTAAACCGTGCGTTTGAGGTGGCTTCCGAATACGGCAAAAATGCGCCGAACGCAATGGACGCGCTTATTTGTCTTGCAAAGTCCTCGGGAACGGAGGGCATGATAGGCGGTCAGGTGGTGGATATTGCAAGCGAGGGACAAGACATTGACCTTGACAGACTTCGCTATATTCATCTTTTGAAAACGGGAGCGATTATCCGCTCGTCCTGCGTGATAGGCGCGATTGTCGCAAATGCGGATAAGGCGGAAATTGATGCGGTGGATAAATTTGCGTCAAATCTTGGCGTGGCATTCCAGATACGAGACGATATTCTTGACGTGACGGGCGACGAGAACACGCTCGGTAAGCCTGTCGGAAGCGACGAAAAATCAGAAAAGAATACTTATGTTAAGCTTTTGGGAATAGAAAAGTCAGAGGAATTGGTTAAGGAATATTCAAAAAAAGCGGTTGAAGCTCTTTCGGTTTTTGGAGGCAAGGCTGAATTTTTGATTAAGCTTACAGATTATCTTGTAAACAGAACAGTATAGGAAAAGAGGAATTACAAGTGGATTTTTTTAAGGAATTAGGTTCAAATTTTGTATTGTGGACTGCAATTTGCGGCTGGTTTGCCGCGCAGGTTATAAAATTTATTCTGGTGTTTGCCATTGACAGACATATAGATTTTAAAAGGCTTGTAGGCTCCGGAGGAATGCCAAGCTCACACACCGCAATAGTAACGGCTATGTCGGTTGCGGTAGGGCTTACAGAGGGGTTTTCATCAGTAGATTTTGCAATCAGCGTTATTATTTCATTTGTGGTAATGTATGATGCGTGCGGCGTGCGGCGTTCGGCAGGAGAGCATGCAAAAATTCTAAATAAAATAATGAGCAAAGAGGGAATAAATTTAACCGACCGCGAAACGCTTAAAGAGCTTCTGGGGCATTCTCCGCTTGAAGTTTTTGCGGGTGCGATTTTAGGAATTTTAGTCGCGGTTATAGCGTATCAAATCAGATAATCGGGAATAAAAGTTTCGCGCATATCAAGGTATCCCATAAAATCCTTTTGCGTTTTGCCCTCGATTGTAAAACGAACGGTTACAATTCCGTCAATCTGCGCAAGAGAATTTACGATTGAATAAACGGTCAAAAGCTCAGCCTGCCGTCCCTCTGGGTGGTGTTCAACCATAGCTTTTGAGATGTTTACATAAGCGCAGTTGTTTTTTATTGTAACTCCCATGCAGTTTTTTATATCGGGAATTGTGCGGCGAATTTTATGATTATAATCTCTTCCGCGAATAAGCTCGTCGAGAACAGTCTGCGCCTGCTTTTCTATGGAAGCCTTTGGTATGTAAACCTCGCTCGGCAAAAGGCGCAGCATATCCGAGTCAACAAAATATAGCTTTGTTCTTACGTTTTCAGGACGATTTGGCAGCGAGAAAATGACAACGGCAGAGCTTATAATTAGAATAAGGGCAAATATAATTTTCTTCAAAATAAAAAAACCTCCCAATATATGTTAATATATTATATGGGAGATTTTTT
>CAYUSE010000260.1:0-2206 GCA_964447095.1 uncultured Lachnospiraceae bacterium
AGAATTTCATTTACAAGCGAGGATTTTCCTGAACCCGAAACTCCTGTTACGCATGTAAATACGCCTAATGGGAATTTTACGTTTATATTCTTAAGATTATTTTCTTTTGCGCCCTTAACCTCAAGCCATCCGGTGGGCTTGCGTCTGGTTTTTGGAATTTCTATTTTAAGTTTTCCGCTTAAATATTTGCCGGTAATTGATTTAGGAGCTTTGATTAACTCTTCAACTGTTCCCTCACCTACCACTTCTCCGCCGTTTATACCTGCTCCGGGACCAATATCTACAATATGGTCAGCAGCATACATTGTATCGGTATCATGCTCAACAACGATTACAGTATTTCCCAAGTCGCGAAGATGTTTTAGTGTCTCTATCAGCCGGTCATTATCACGCTGATGAAGTCCTATACTTGGCTCATCCAAAATATAAAGAACGCCCGTAAGCCCCGAGCCTATTTGAGTTGCCAAACGTATTCTCTGCGCTTCTCCGCCTGAAAGGGTTCCCGAGGAACGTGAAAGTGTTAAATAATCAAGACCTACATCAAGCAAAAATTGCAGTCTTGCTTTAATTTCCTTTATTATCTGCGCTGCGATTATCATTTCAGTATCAGTAAGCTTTAAATTATTTATAAATTCCATTTCTTTTCGGATAGGCAGACATGTTAAATCATATATGTTCATACCTCCGATAGTAACGGCAAGAACCTCGTCGTTAAGACGCGCTCCGTGGCATTTTGAGCAGAGTATATCGCTCATATATCGCTGTAAATCAGCTCGCGCATATTCCGAAGTGGGATGATTATAACGTCGTTCAAGATTTGTAATAACGCCCTCATAAGGCATCATATAAAATCCCTCGCCATAACCTCTGTTATATTCCATTTTTATCTTTTCATCGCCGGTACCGTAAAGAATGATATGCTTTATATTATCAGGTAAATCTTTATACGGCGTATTGATATCGAAACCATAGTGCTCGGCAAGCGCGGTAAACTGCATGTGAGTAATACTGTCTTCGGAATTAGCGTTATTCCATCCGCTTGCGTAAATTGCGCCTTCCAAAAGACTTGCTTCTTCATTTGCGATTACAATATCAGGGTCAATTGTCGGTATTGCTCCCAAGCCGTCGCATTTATCGCATGCGCCATAGGGGTTGTTAAATGAAAATAATCTTGGAGAAAGCTCCTGTAAGCTGATACCGCAGTCATCACATGCGTAATTTTGGCTGAATGTAAGCATTTTGCCGTTTATTACATCAATCATTACAATATCACCCGTAAGAGAAAGCGCGGTTTCAATGGAGTCCGTCAGACGCTGGTCGATATTATCGCGTATTACAAGTCGGTCAACAACAATTTCTATACTGTGCTTCTGCGTCTTTTTAAGCTCAATATCTTCTCCTAAATCACGCATTTCTCCGTCAACGCGAACGCGATCATAGCCACTCTTTTTGGCATCATCTAATATTTTTTTGTGTTCGCCCTTCTTTCCTTTTACAATGGGTTCAAGAACTTGAATTTTTGCTCCTTCACCTAAATGCTTTACTTGATCAACAATTTGGTCAATTGACTGTTTTTTTACTTCTTTGCCGCATTTTGGGCAATGCGGAATACCTATTCTTGCGTAAAGCAATCTTAAATAATCATATATTTCAGTAACCGTTCCTACAGTTGAACGAGGATTTTTTGATGTTGTTTTTTGGTCTATGCTGATTGCGGGAGACAGCCCGTCGATATAATCAACGTCAGGCTTTTCCATCTGCCCAAGGAACATTCTCGCATACGAAGAAAGAGATTCTACATATCGCCTTTGTCCTTCTGCATAAATTGTGTCAAATGCAAGCGAGGATTTGCCTGAACCTGAAAGACCTGTTAAAACAACTAATTTTTCGCGTGGTATCGTCAAGTCAATATTTTTAAGGTTATGTTCTCTCGCGCCTTGTATTACTATATTTTTTGCCATAATTATCCCCTCTGATTATTGTAAATAATATGTGCCGCACATGTTGTGCCGTTCGAGTATGCTTTGTTTTTCGCTAATAAACAGTTGAAAATCCGCAGCCGTAGCCGCTTCAAATACTTTTCCGACAAAATCATCCGCGGAATAAATAAGAGAATATTTTCCTATTACGTCTATACGTTCACATTCCGCAAACTCTCGTATATCAATGATTTCAGCATCATTACAGATAATTTTTTTTACCTCTT
>CAYUSE010000261.1:0-2199 GCA_964447095.1 uncultured Lachnospiraceae bacterium
TGTCTTATCGATTGAAAATTCATTTTTACCTTACTTTTTATGAATATTATTTACATCTATTCACAATGTAATCATTCGCCTTATTTTCAAGAGCGTCCTTTAAGGGCAAAAGACCTTCAAATTTTGGATTTTTTCTTTTTATTGCATTTGTCAGCACATAATCGCAAAGCTTAGGATTTTTCGGAAACAGAGGTCCGTGCAAGTATGTTGCGACAACATTTTTATAAATCACACCCTCGTACCCCGAATTATCGTCGTTGCCGTTGCCGTAAACGACTTTGCCGAGCGGCTTATGCTTGCCGATATGCGTTCTTCCGCCGTGATTTTCAAAGCCGACTATTTTTTGATTTATAATATCCGACTGCAAAACAATATTGCCGATAAGACGCTTTTTGCCTTGGTCGGTATAAATATCGAGAATTTCAAGACCTTTTATTGTTTCGTCCTCCAGCTTATAATATTTCCCCAAAAGCTGATAGCCGCCGCAAACTGCGACAAGCGTACCGTTGTCTTCAACATAATCCTGCAATGCCTTTTTATGCTCCAAAAGCCTGTCACAGACTATTTTCTGTTCCCTGTACGAGCCGCCGCCGATAAATACAATGTCAACGTCTGACAAATCAAATCCGCTGTCATCGCATGTATAGCTTACAACCTCCGCATCAATACCGCGCCACATCAGACGTTTTCTCATGCACTCGATATTGCCCTTGTCGCCGTATAAATTCAGCAAATCGGGATAGAGGTGAAGTATTTTAATTTTCATCTGTCTTTCCCTCCTTTTTGAGCAAATCGTTTAAAACAGCTTCTGTAGGATACAGCGCGGTATAATTTACAAGAATATACACAACCTCCGAGTCTGTTTCAAGGCAGCTGAGTACCGCCTCTTTCATGCTGTCGGTCATTTTATCGACATAAATATCGGCGTATTTGAAACGCAGACTTATATCGTATACGCGTATTCCCGTTGTGGTAAGCGTGTTTAAATGCTCGTCTTTTATCTTGTCAAAGTCCACGTCCCATAACCACGATACGTCGCGTCCGTCGTTCGCCTTGTCGTTTATCGCGATTATTACGTCCTTTTTGCGTTTGTCGGTATTTACCGTTGTAATCGCCTGATTAAATCCCGCAGGGTTTTTTGACAGGCTCAGAATAACGGGCTTTTTGAAATTAAATTCCTGCATTCTGCCGATTTGCGGCTTGTAACCCGACAGCAGCTTTGCAAAATCCTCCGTGCTTTCGTTTAATACCGACAGCGCGCCGTAAACGGCGATAAGATTGTAAATATTGTAAAAGCCCTTATAATTTATTTCCATGGGCTGATTGTTTATCGTGAATTTCATCGGCGATTTAAGCGACACATGCCGAACGTCAAAGTCGATTTTCGGACGCTTGAAGCCGCAGTTCGGGCAATAATAGTCGCCGAGCTGACTGTAATGGTAGTACCTGTATTTCTGCTCATGACCGCAGACGGGGCAAAAACGTCCCTCTTTCGTATCGTCAAGCTGCGGCAGAACCTTTTCGGATATTCCGTAATAATACGCCTTTCTGTCCGTTCCGAACTGCGCGCACAGGGGGTCGTCGCCGTTTAAGACAAGCTTTAAACCGGGCGCTTTTTTTATCGCGCGCTTTAAAATATCCGACGTAATATCAATCTCGCCGTAACGGTCAAGCTGGTCGCGGAAAAGATTTGTTATAATCATGACGTCGGGCTTTACGTGGTCGAACACAATAGGCGCGTAAGCCTCGTCAATTTCAAGGCACGCGTAATCGGCTGAAATTCTGCCGAATATATTCGCTTCCTGCAAATATGTCGTCGCAATTCCGCTCATCATATTCGCGCCGAGCTTGTTGCACAGGACTTTATAGCCCTTAGCTTCAAGCGCGGAGCATACGAGATTGTTTGTCGTTGTTTTTCCGTTGGTACCGCACGTTACGATTATTCCCTTTTTGACGCGCTTTTTCATATCATCTATAAGCTTCGGGCAGATTTTAAGCGCATAAGCGCCGGGACTTGACGAGGATTTTTTTCCCATAAGTCTTCCCGCTATTGTCAGCGCCTTCCCGAGCCATATTGCAATTAACTTTCTCATAAGAACAGCCTTTCTGAATTTATTCGCTTTTATTTTACCATAATTTCCTGACTTTTGCAATAAATTGTTGAATAAGTTTCGCTTTTATGATAATATATTCCGTGAG
>CAYUSE010000262.1:0-2175 GCA_964447095.1 uncultured Lachnospiraceae bacterium
TTGTGGGAATTGTAAACCACTTCCTGCAAAAGAAAGGAGCGTGATTTTATGGCATTACAAATTGTTTCAATTTTATTGTCCGCGCTTTTAACCGAAAACTTCGTAATGGTGAAGTTTTACGGAATTTGCCCGTTTCTCGGCGTTTCAAAAAAGGTGGAAACGGCGTTCGGAATGGGTATGGCGGTTACGTTTGTCATGGCTCTGGCGTCGGTGTTTACATGGATTGCAAATAAGTTTTTGCTGATACCGCTCAATTTACAGTATTTGCAGACAATTCTGTTTATCCTGATAATCGCGGGACTTGTGCAGTTCGTAGAGATGTTTATAAAAAAGAGCATGCCCTCGCTTTATAACGCGCTCGGCATTTATCTGCCGCTTATCACGACAAACTGCGCTGTGTTGGGCGTGACGCTTTTGAATGTACAGAATTATCCCGACAGCTTTTTGTTCGCATTGTTATACGGAATTTTCGCCGCGCTTGGCTTTACGCTCGCAATTGTGCTTATGGCGGGAATACGCGAATTTATTGACGAAAGTTCTGTTCCCAAATGTATGCGCGGTTTCCCGATTGCGCTTTTAACGGCAGGTCTTATGGCAATCGCGTTTATGGGCTTTTCGGGATTTAGTATAGGATAAGGGGGTAATGATATGAATATAGGAAATATTATTACCGCCGTATGCGTTGTCGGCGGTGTGGGACTGATTTTCGGACTGCTTCTCGCTTATGCCGCGCGGATATTCGCGGTCAAGGCAGACGAGCGCGCCGAAAAAATCGTATCGGTTCTGCCGGGCGCGAACTGCGGTTCCTGCGGATACGCAGGCTGCGGCGCGTACGCGGAGGCTGTCGTAAACGGCACTGCTCCTGTAAACGGCTGTACGGTCGGCAAAAACGCCGTCGCGGAGAAAATCGCGGAGATTATGGGCGTTGAAGCCGCCGAGGTTACGGAATGCGTCGCACGCGTTATGTGCGGAGGCGACTGCGCGTCGGTGGTGTATAAATTCGATTATGAAGGTATTGAGGACTGTAAGGCGGCGGCAAAATTCGGCGGCGGCGCAAAGAAATGCGAAAGCGGCTGTTTAGGCTTGGGTCATTGCGTAAATGTCTGTCCGTTCGGCGCAATAAGCATTGTTGACGGCATTGCGGTCGTCGACAGCGAAAAATGTCAGGCATGCGGAAAATGTATAAAAGAATGTCCGAAGGGCTTAATAAAGCTTGTTCCGAAAGAAAACAGACACTGGGTTCTCTGCTCAAATCCCGAAATGGGCAAATACGTAAACCAGTACTGTAAAAAAGGCTGTATCGGCTGCAAGCTATGCGAAAAAGCCTGCGTGTTTGATGCGATACACGTTATTGACAATCATGCTGTTATTGATTACGAAAAATGTAAAAACTGCGGCGCGTGCGCGAGGAAATGTCCCAGAGGCGTAATTCATGCTGGATAATTTTAAGAGTTACACAAATTTTTTGTAAAATACCTTGACAATTATATGTAAAATAAGGTATAATATATCATGTTGTATGGGAAAACCATGTAACTTCCATCAAGTCCGTTTTAAGAATTGACTTGCCGGAGGGAGGGGAAACAAAGTGTCAGAAGTAAGAGTAAAAGATAATGAGTCGTTAGACAGCGCTCTTCGCAGATTTAAGCGTCAGTGTGCAAAGTCAGGCGTTATGGCGGAGGTCAGAAAGCGCGAGCATTATGAAAAACCCAGCGTAAGACGTAAAAAGAAGTCTGAAGCTGCAAGAAAGAGAAAGTTCTAATTACTTGATGAACAAAAAGAAGGTGAACTTTATATGTCACTTAAAGATAAGCTGAAAGATGATTTAAAATCAGCTATGCTTGAAAAGGATGCTGTCCGCAAGAATGTAGTCCAGCTTATTAAAGCGGGAGTGCTGCAGATTGAAAAGGACAAGCAGATAA
This sequence comes from uncultured Lachnospiraceae bacterium, assembly GCA_964447095.1. Lineage (GTDB taxonomy): Bacteria > Bacillota > Clostridia > UBA1381 > UBA1381 > JALEPO01. The sequence continues at coordinate 1,923 of CAYUSE010000262.1, forward strand.
CTCTGGATGATGATGGCGTATTGGATGTTATTGCAAAGCAGTTAAAACAGCGTCGTGATTCCCTTCCGGATTACGAAAAGAGCGGTCGTGAGGACTTGATTGCTCAGTTAAAACGAGAAATGGAACTTTTGATGGAATATTTGCCCGCACAGCTTACGCACGAGGAGCTTGAAGCTATTGTGAAGGAGGCAGTTGAAAAAACAGGCGCGTCGTCTGTTAAGGATATGGGCAAGGTTATGGCGGAGGTTATGCC
>CAYUSE010000263.1:0-2170 GCA_964447095.1 uncultured Lachnospiraceae bacterium
ACATCATCGGTTCAATATCAAACCGCTGCGACTCGGGATTGCAGCACCAGCGGCAACGCAAAGCACAGCCCTTTAGGAATACAATTGTACGTATCCCGGGACCATCATGAATTGAATATTTTTGAATATCAAAAATTCTGCCACGAGCATTCAAATAATTTTCCATATCAGCCTCCGAAGGTCTGTTCTGTTCTGTTGATAATATCATCCTGCAAAGAACGTGAAAGCGTTGTAAACAATGCGCTGTAACCTGCCACACGCACAACGAGCGACTTGTAGTTTTCGGGGTGTTTCTGCGCGTCAAGGAGCGTTTCCTTGCTTACGACATTGAACTGCATGTGCATGCCCTTCTGGTCGAAGAACGCGCGGATATACGACGCGAAATTCTGCAAGCCCTCCATTCCACTCAACGCTGACGGGTGGAATTTCTGATTATACAGCGTGCCGTTTGACGCGATACCGTGGTCAAGCTTTGCGACTGAGTTTGCCGCCGCTGTCGGACCCAATTTGTCCGAACCGCTGCGCGGTCCTACGCCGTCCGCAATAGGGGTGTTGGCAAGCCTGCCGTCGGGCGTCGCGCCTGTTTGCTCGCCCAACGGAACATTGGCAGATACGGGATAAAGTCCTGCGTGGAATATACCGCCGCGCGGATTTTTGTAATTTTGCAGTTCCTTTGTATATACATACGCGACATCGCGCGCGAATAAGTCAATTTCCTCTATATCGTTGCCGTATTTGGGCAATTCCGCGATTTGGTCAAGCAGCTTATCGTATTTTGCAATATCCGCCTTTGACGACGTTCCCGACAGGAACATTCTGCAAATTTCCTCAATTTGCGCCTTTGTCACGGGCTTACCCATTGCCGCGATATTATTTACAACCTCCTGAGTTGCGATTTTTGCGGCTTTGGGTGTAAGTCCCCGTCCGTAATTATGTATAAGCGCGTCCTTGAAGTCTGCCATTGACACAAGCTTTTTATCGAATACCAGTGTCTTTATCGCATATAAGCCGTCTGTCATATTTGCAATACCAAAGCCCTGCGGACCGGTGAAATTGTAATGAGCTCCGCCCTCCTGAACGGTTTTGCCTCTCGCAATACAATCGTCAATCATACATGACAGGTATGGCAGAGGGCATAATTCCCCGTGCGCCACATCAATCGCGTTATCCGCGTTTACCATGAGACGTATCATATATTTCATCTGCGCCTTGTACGCGTCAAAAAACTCGTCAAACGTTTTCATTTCAAGCACGTCGCCCGTCTGCAATCCGACCTGAACGCCCTTATCCATACCGTTTGAGAATACCATTTCAAGCGGTCTGCACATATTGAAGAACGCAGCGTCATGCCATCCGTCCGTCTTGTGCGGAGCCTGCGGCTCTACGCAGCCGATTATATTATAGCCTCTCGCGTCCTCCAAGGTTACTCCCCTGCTCATAAGTGCAGGAATAATAATCTCATCGTTGTAGTATGCGGGAAGTCCCACACCCGTGCGCGTAAGCTCCGCGCACTTAATTAAAAATTCATTCGGCGTACCGTTCCAAATTCTAACAGAGAATGAAGGCGCAGGAAGCTGCGTATGCATTGACGCCTGAATACAAAGGAACGACAAGTCGTTTGTCGCGTCGCGTCCGTCCTCAGTCTGACCGCCTGCGCACAGATTTTGGAATAAGCTGTAGCCTGCAAAGCCTTCTGCTGAAGCGGCATCACGGACTTTATTTAAGTCATTGAGTTTTATCCAGATACAGTCGAGAAGTTCCTGTGCAAATTCGCGGGTGAGTATTCCCTTTTCTATATCTGCCTCATAATACGGGTACATATATTGGTCAAATCGTCCGGGAGAAATCGAATGTCCGCTTCCCTCCATTTGTATGAGCATTTGCACAAACCAGAACGACTGGCAAGCCTCGTAAAAGCTTGACGCGCCGTTTTCGGGAACTGCCGCGCAGTTCTTTGCAATCTGCAAAAGCTCCTGCTTTCTCGCGCTGTCCTTACACTTTTGCGCCATATTGTACGCAAGCTGCGCGTAACGCCTTGCGTAAGTTATAGCCGCCTCGCACGAAATAAGCGCGGACTCCAAAAATTCATGACGTTTTGCGTAATCCGCGTCATATACGTGGAATTTTGCAAGTTCTGCCTTGATTTCTTCAATATATCCCTTATAAACGA
>CAYUSE010000264.1:0-1889 GCA_964447095.1 uncultured Lachnospiraceae bacterium
TTGTACAATTTAACATATAGCAATGGGTTTCTTCCCAATGACGATATTCACTGATTATATATGTATCACTGTCACTTCTGTCTATCGTAAACCAATTATTCATTTCAAAATTCCTCTTCACATATAACTCCAATAACTGCCGCGGCAAATCGCTTTTTCATAACGCGCTCTACTTTCTGATCACACGCTTGCCTTCCCTGCAAGCACATTTTTATAGTCCTCCAGATTTTTCTTTAACAGCTCCGGAGTATTTAGCTCATACGGGCATTTGCTTATGCACTGTCCGCAATTCAGACATTCCTCAATTTTCATCATTTCATCCTGCATTGCGTCGCTGAGCCATGCGTCAGACGGAGCGCGTCTTAGCATTAACGCCATTCTCGCGCATTGGTTAATCATAATCCCTGCCGGACACGGCATACAATATCCGCAGCCGCGGCAAAATTCTCCTGTAAGCTCCTGTCTGTCCTTTTCTATAAAAGCTGACGTTTCTTTATCCATGACAGGGGTATTATCCATAAAGCCAAGCCATTCTTCAAGCTCATTTTCTCTCTGAACTCCCCATATAGGCAGAACATTATCAAATTGCAGCATATACGCCATGCACGCTTTTGAATTATTCAAAAGTCCGCCTGCAAGCCCTTTCATCGCGATAAAACCCACATTATTTTTACGGCAGGTTTCTATAAGATTCAGCTCGCGGTCTGACGAGAGATAGCTAAACGGAAACTGCAGGGTCTCATACAGTCCTGACTCCGCTATTTCCTCCGCTATACCGATTTTATGCGCCGTAATTCCGATATGACGGATTTTGCCCTGATTTTTTGCTTCTGTCATACACTCATACATTCCCGTTCCGTCATTCGGGGCATAACATCTGTCCGCGCAATGAAACTGGTATATGTCTATATAATCGGTTTTGAGATTGCTCAATGTAGTGTCGAGCTGCTCCCAAAACTCCTCAGGATTTTTTGCCATGGTTTTTGACGCTATATATATGTTTTCTCTTATTCCCTCAAACGCCTTGCCGAGCTTAACCTCGCTGTCCGTATAAGATCTTGCCGTATCAAAAAACCTCATTCCGCCGTCATACGCTCTTCTTAACAGCTTAACAGCGTCCTCCTCGCTTATTCTTTGTATCGGCAGCGCCCCGAAAGCATTCTGAGGTACTGTAATACCTGTTTTGCCTAATGTTATATTTTTCATATACCTCACTCCTTCATTATTATATTATGAGTATATCATACAACAGCAAAGAAATCAATCATTTCCAAATGATTATCCTTGTTTTTTATTATATAAAATATGCTGTTGAACATCTCACAAATTTGATGTATAATAATATCATAAAAACATCTAAACCGAGGTGATAAGTATGCTGTATAAGCAAAACGGCAGTCCGGAGCTTCCGCGGGAATTATTTGAAAATCCCACAAGCGAATACCGCGGAACACCGTTCTGGGCATGGAACTGCAAGCTTAACAAAAATGAGCTTTTTCGGCAAATTGAACAATTGAAAAAAATGGGGTTCGGCGGATTTCATATCCATTCAAGATGCGGACTTTCAAGTAAATATTTGGGCGATGAGTTTATGGATTTGGTGAAATCCTGCACAAAAAAGGCCGAGGAAGAAAACATGCTCACATGGCTTTATGACGAAGACCGCTGGCCATCAGGCTCCGCCGGTGGTTATGTCACGAAAAATCCGGAATTCAGAGCAAAATCGCTTATTTTTTCTGTTAAAAAAACGGATTTTGTACCTCGTTCCGACGGAATAAAGCATGGCAAGCCATATCTTTTAGCTTGCTACGATATTGTTCTTAACGAGGACGGAACTTTAAAAAGCTATGATATAATCGACGCAAACGCCAATGCTGAGGGAAATAAAT
>CAYUSE010000264.1:1914-2131 GCA_964447095.1 uncultured Lachnospiraceae bacterium
ACTCAGGAGCCGAGCGGCTGGCACAACGGACAAACTTATGTGGATACTATGTGCAAGGCGGCAATGGACGAGTTTATAAAAATCACTTATGAAAGCTATTATAACAATGTCGGCGATAAATTCGGCAGCGTTATTAACGCTATTTTCACTGACGAGCCGCAGACGTCAAGAAAAACAAACCTTGCCTTTTCAACAGATACAAATGACATTTATATGC
>CAYUSE010000265.1:0-2128 GCA_964447095.1 uncultured Lachnospiraceae bacterium
GATATTTTCGACTTTTTCATGATGGGCGAGGGCGAGGAGTCGATAAATGAAATTACGGACGAATATATAAAATGGAAAAAGAGCGGCAAAAAAAACAAAAAAGATTATTTGGAGGCAATCGCAAGGCTTGACGGAATTTATGTTCCGTCATTTTATGACGTTGAATATAACGGCGACGGAACGATTAAATCCGTCACGCCGAACAATCCGAACGCCAAGCCTAAAATAACAAAGCGCATTATGAGCGATTTTGACAAAACCTACGCGCCCGACACGATAATCGTGCCGTTCGGCGAGGTTGTGCATGACAGGGTAATGCTGGAGGTAATGCGCGGCTGTTTAAGGGGCTGCCGTTTTTGTCAGGCGGGATATATTTACCGTCCGCTCAGGGAACGCAAGCCCGATACGCTTTTAAGTCTTGCCGACAGCCTGCTTTCATGCAGCGGCTATGACGAAATATCGCTGTCGTCGCTTTCAACGAGCGATTTCGGCGGACTCCGCGATTTGACGGACGGGCTGTTAAAAATTACCGAGGAAAAGAAAATCGGTCTGTCGCTGCCGTCGCTTCGAATTGACAACTTCTCGCTTGAACTTATGGAAAAGGTGCAGAAGGTCAGAAAAACGGGCATAACCTTTGCGCCCGAGGCGGGAACGCAGAGATTGCGCGACGTGATAAATAAAAATATTACCGAGGAAAACATCATGAAGTCCACGGATTTATTATTCCGCGGCGGCTGGACAAATGTCAAGCTGTATTTCATGATTGGACTTCCGACCGAGACAATGGAGGATGTTGAGGGAATTGCCGACCTTGCGCAAAAGGTGCTTGATGTGTACTTCGCAATTCCGAAAGAGGAGCGCGCAAAGCAGATAAATATTACCGTCAGCACATCAAGCTTTGTCCCAAAGCCGTTTACGGCGTTTCAGTGGGCAAAGCAGGACAGCCGCGATATGCTGATTGAAAAGCAGAATACATTAAAATCAGCTATAAAATCAAAGAAAATCCGATATAATTGGCATGATAATAAAACAAGCTATCTTGAGGGTGTATTTGCAAGAGGAGACAGGAGGCTTTGCGAGGTAATTATAAAAGCCGTGGAAAACGGCTGTAAATTTGACGGCTGGGGCGAGCATTTCAAGTTTGACACATGGATGCAGACCTTTGACGAACTGGGAATTGACCCCGATTTTTATACGGCGAGAGAGCGGAGTTATGATGAAATCCTGCCGTGGGAGCATATTGGCATCGGCGTTACAAAGGAATTCTTTATCAGAGAAAACGAAAAGGCGAAGAAAGCGGAAACGACAAAGAACTGCCGCGAGCAGTGCGCAGGCTGCGGAGTAAGCAGATTTAAAACAGGAGTGTGCTATGAGTAATTACATTTTGAAATATTCGCGCGACGACAGAGTAAAATACATATCGCACCTTGATTTTATGCGTTTGTTTCACCGCGCCGTAAGACGCTCGGGACTTCCGTTTATGTTCTCGCAGGGCTTCAATCCGCACCCGATTATGACTGTTGCACAGCCGCTGTCGGTAGGCGTTACGTCGGACTGCGAATATATGAAGGTCGGCTTTGACGGCGAATACACGGAAAAGGAACTGTTGGAGCGCTTAAATTCCGCAATGCCGCCCGGATATGAGATTAAGGCGGCAAAGCGCGTTGAGGGCAAGGAAATAGACATAACGAAGCTTAACCGCGCGGAATATAACGTTGAAATCGAATGTGAGGGCGATGTTGACATAGATAAATTCATGGCAAACAGCGAATTAAAGGTCATGAAGAAATCGAAAAGCGGAATTAAGGAGTCGGATATACGCCCGTATATTTATAATTTGGAATTTGTGAAGCGTGACGGTAATATAAATACGTATAAAATGTGTCTGTCGGTCGGCAGCGAATATAATTTAAAGCCCGACAGCGTTGTAGACGCGATGGAAAAATATTCCGATAATTTCAAAGCGGAATTTTTTGCCGTTCACCGCGATAAAATGACATGGGACGGAAAAGAATATATGTAAAGGGTGTTTTAAGATGAAAATAAAAAAGCTTGCGCGGTATTTTTGCATTGCGGTTAAATACGCTTTGGCGGCGGTTGTGTCGCCGTTTGTAAAAAACAGGCTCGG
>CAYUSE010000266.1:0-2127 GCA_964447095.1 uncultured Lachnospiraceae bacterium
AAAGACGGCGTATTAGATAGAAATGATGCGGCGGCAATAAGAAAACGCTTTGGTGTTAAGCTTGTTCCCTATTATTCTTGGGTTAAATAGATAAAGATTTTTTAAAAGAGGAAAATTTTATGAAGAAAAAAATAATTTCGCTATTTTTGATTTTTTCTATGATGTTTACAGGTGTCAGCTTTCCTGTTTTTTCAGATTCGCTGACAGCTGATATTGACGCGGACGCAATTATTTCTGAGGAAACGGATAACTCCGAGTTATTCTCAGAAGAAAATACAGTCAATGGCGAAAATACAGAAGAAGAGCCGACGGAATCAATAGAACCGACAGAACAGCCGGAACACACAGAAGAACCTATAAATCTGAGTGAGGAAGAGCCGGCTCCTACGGGCACAGAGCAAAAGGATTTATCGGCGGGCAATGTTATTATAGATACAGACGGAACGTATGAAATAAGCAATGTCACATCAACAGCAAATACAATTACCGTTAAAGCAGGCGTAAAAGCTGCGCTTACAATAAATAATGTTAATATTACAGCGTCGGCAGCAGCTCCGATTACGGTTGAATCGGGCGCAGAGCTTACATTAAATGTCGAGGGAGAAAATACCCTGACATCTACAAAATCAGGAAGCGCTGGTATAGCTGTTATCGGTATGTCGAATACGGATTTTGCGATGCTGAAAATCGAAGGCAGCGGAAAGCTCACTGTAACGGGCGCGGCAAATGCCGCTGGTATCGGCGCGAACAGATATAATAAAACTACATCTCCCATAAACGGAAAAATTGTTATTAACGGCGCAGAGGTAACTGCGACAGGAGGCAACAATGCCGCTGGTATCGGAAGCGGAAATTACTGCGGAGCAGGCTGCGATATAGAAATTAACGGCGGATATGTTACCGCTCAGGGCGGCAAAAATGCCGCCGGAATAGGCGGATGTTCCGGAGAACAAAACGGAAATATAACAATTAACAGCGGATATGTAAAGGCTGTTCACGGCACAGGAACAAATTTTACATGGGATATTGGTCCGGGAAGAAGCGCTTCAAAATTAGGAGCTTTAATAGTTAAAGGCGGAAGCGTAGACGCCGGTTTTATAGAATCGCCTGTTGATAATGAACAAATGGGCAAATCGCTTACGCGAAAGCTTATTCTTTCAATGCCGTCCGATATAACAGCTAATAAAGCGGCAGTCACAATAAATGACACAGCCGCATATACCGATGAGAATGGAAAGCTTTATTTGTACGCTGCTGACAGTTTAACCACTGTGTCAGTGCTGTATGGCGATAAAACATACACTGTAAGTATAAATGCGGCAGACACCGAATATATCCTCGAGGAGGATACAAGCGGCGGCTGTATTTGTACTCCGGAAAATTCGTCAATTACATTAAAAGCGGACGACATAATTTCCGTAGCCAGAATAGACGGTGAAAAAAGAATACAGCTTGAAACGAAATTTAATAATAATGAGAACTGTTTATATTCGGGACATTTCCTTTCTACATCGTATGAGCTTAAAGATGAGGAGGGAAATCCTCTTTCGGAAAGCATTGCAAAAATTGAATCGGATTTTCTGATTGCGTATTATCCTGAAGAACAGACAAATATCCGTCTGGCGGTTACGGCGGTTCTGAAGGGTAAGGGAACTTATACAGCAGAAAAAACAATAACAATTACACCTGATTCAACTACAACTTTTCATTTGGAAAACGGTAAAATAGAAATTTTTGACGGCGAGAACGGCAATTTGATGGTCAGACAAGGCTCGCAGTCTTATACTGTACCGGCAGATACAGATATAAACATAGATCAGGGAACAGTTAAAACAACAAATACAATTTCTTCTCAAGCGCAGAATGCATGCATAGTTTTGAAAAATGTCAATATTGAAACAATTATGGAGCATCCTATAACAATAGGCGATAGCTGCAATCTTAAGATTAAGCTTGAGGGCACAAATAATCTTACATCGCGTAATTCCCATGCAGTGAACGGCATTCAGTCAAGTTCTGTGCTTACTATAGAGGGTGACGGCGTTCTTAACTCAACATCCGGCGTAGGCGCTGGTTTGGGCGGCGTTAAAACGCTTACAATAAACGGCGGCGAGATAAATGCGCGTA
>CAYUSE010000267.1:0-2118 GCA_964447095.1 uncultured Lachnospiraceae bacterium
CGGCGAAAACGCTGAACCGGGCGGTAAGCTTGGCTGTGTATTGTACACCGACGTTCACTATAACACAAATTCATATACGGCAAGATACGTGTATGACGCACGCGAGGACGACGGAAAGCCGATACCTATGGACGACAGCGTAAAGGCTGAAAATCTGAAAAATAAAATCACAAAGCTTGGCATTGTCGAGCAGAAGTATATAAATCTCGATAACGACAATGCGCTTGAGGTTGATTTGAAATAAATTTGAATATATGTTAATCTGATTTTTTGAGGCTGCTGCATTTTTGATGCTGCAGCCTCCCTTTTTTGCTAAGCATAAGTGCCAAGCTTTTCAAGGCTTGCAGCGCGATTTTTAGACATGGTAAAGAACTTTTCGGTCTTTACCATATTTTTTGTTGATTTTTATTGATTTTATGAGAATTATAATATATAATATATAGTTGTATAAATATTGATTATTTTATGAAAGGAATGAAATAAATGGAAAAGAAAGAGATGCTTTACGAGGGCAAGGCAAAAAAGGTTTACAAAACAGATGACGAAAATCTGTACATAGTTGACTATAAGGACGACGCTACGGCGTTTAACGGAAAGAAGAAGGGTCAGATTTCGGGAAAGGGCATCGTAAACAACAAGATGTCGAATTTCATGATGCAGATTATGGAAAAACACGGTATTCCGACACATTTTGTAGAGGAGCTTTCCGACAGAGAAACAGTTGTTAAAAAGGTTACGATTGTTCCGCTGGAGGTTATTATCAGAAATATTGCGGCGGGCAGCTTTTCAAAGCGTTTCGGCGTGGAGGAGGGCAAGGCTCTTTTAAATCCGACGCTTGAATACTGCTTAAAGGACGACGCGCTTGACGACCCTATGATTAACGATTATCAGATTACCGCTATCGGCGCGGCGACAAAAGAGGATTTGGATACTATCGCTGATCTTACATTCAAGGTAAACGATGTTTTAAAGGCATATTTTGCAGGCGTGAATATCGAGCTTGTAGACTTTAAGATTGAGTTTGGTAAAACTCCCGACGGTCAGATTATTTTGGCGGACGAAATATCGCCCGATACCTGCCGCCTTTGGGACGCAACAACACATGAAAAGCTTGATAAGGACCGTTTCCGCCGTGATATGGGTAATGTCGAGGAAGCGTACGCTGAAGTATTTAAAAGACTTGGTTTATAATGAAAGGAAATAATATGGTTACAGATACTTATGAAAGTCCGTTAAATTCGCGCTATGCGTCAAAGGAAATGCAGTATATTTTTTCGCCTGATAAGAAGTTTTCGACATGGCGCAAGCTGTGGATTGCGCTTGCGGAAAGCGAGCAGGAACTGGGACTTGATATTACCGATAAGCAGATTGCCGAGATGAAGGAGCATATTTACGACATAAACTATGACGTCGCGCGTGAGCAGGAAAAGAAAGTCCGCCATGACGTCATGTCGCATGTGTACGCCTACGGAGTACAGTGCCCCAATGCAAAGCCGATTATTCATTTGGGCGCGACAAGCTGCTATGTAGGCGACAACACCGATATTATTATAATGACCGAGGCAATGCAGCTTGTTAAGAAAAAGCTTGTTTGTCTTATCGGCGAGCTTGCAAAATTTGCAGAAGCAAATAAGGACTTGCCGACGCTTGCGTTCACGCACTTCCAGCCCGCGCAGCCGACAACCGTCGGAAAGCGCGCGACGCTGTGGCTTGAGGATTTGCTGATGGATTTGGAGGACGTTGACTATCAGCTTTCAAAAGCAAAGCTTTTGGGCTGTAAAGGTACGACAGGTACACAGGCGAGCTTTATGGAGCTTTTTGAAGGCGACCATGAAAAGTGCAAGGAGCTTGACAGAAAGATTGCGGAGAAGATGGGTTATGACGCGTCTTTCCCCGTAAGCGGTCAGACATATCCCAGAAAGCTTGACAGTCAGATGCTTAATGTTTTGAGTCTTATTGCGCAGAGCGCGTACAAGTTCTCAAACGATATTCGTCTTTTGCAGCATTTAAAGCAGATTGAAGAGCCGTTTGAAAAATCTCAGATTGGCTCGTCCGCAATGGCATATAAGCGCAATCCCATGCGCTCGGAGCGTATCGGCTCGCTTGCCAGATACGTAA
>CAYUSE010000268.1:0-2112 GCA_964447095.1 uncultured Lachnospiraceae bacterium
GTAACAATTAACGGAAACAGCTACTCTATTGACAATGCTCTTGCCGAGTGGCTCTCGCCGGAAAGCGAAAACTTCATATACGGCGACATCAAGCTTACGGACAGCGGCTCTGACGGCACAATAAATCTTATTCAGATTTATAATTATGAAACAATGGTTGCTTATCAGGCGCCTAAAACAACGGATTATAAGATTACGGATAAACTGATTACAGGCAGAAGCTGTATTCTTGACCCCAATGCGGCAAGCTATTCATTTACAATAACAAAGAATGGCAAGCAGATAGAAACGACAGCAATATCAACAGGTGACGTTGTTCTTATTGCGGAAAGCCTTGATAAATCGCTTTATACCGTAAAGGTTAATTCAAATCCGATAAAGGGCTCCGTCTCAGCAATGGAAAAAGACACCATAACTGTCAACAAGGAAAAACACAAGGTTGGAGATATGTGCGCCGACTATATCAGCAAAAATCAAGCCGGCAAGGTTATAAAGCTCGGCGTTACAGGCACATTCTATACCGATGATTACGGCACAATTGTTTATGCAACAATTGACACATCAGCGGAAAATCTTCCGTATGCCTATATCGCAAACGCAGCTATTGAAGAATCGGAAGACACTGCTTATGTAACTGTTTATACAGACGGAACTTCAACAAAGACATACAAAATGAAGGATAAAATTAAGCTTAACGGCAGCAGTGTAAGCTATAAAACAGCGCTGGAGCGGTTGTCGGCATCAGCTAAAAACAATAATGCTGACGCGGATGAAGACAACGCAAAGGCTATTTACGGTTCATCACAGCCTGTAATAACAAATTACTCTCAGCCCGTAAGACTTAGTGTTTCAAATAATGTAATATCCTCTATCGTAACGATTGATGATGAGAAATCAGGCGAAACAAACGAAAGCACAAGCTCTGTTGTAAAATATTCAGACTTAAATCAATACACATTTACACCCTCGAGCAGCAGTTCTTCAACCTCAAAGAGGGGAAGCTTCAAGGCTGACGATTCGGCAACAAGCAGCTCCGTATTCTCAACTGATGACAGTACAAAGATTATATTTGTTCCGCGTGACAGAACAGATAGGTCTGCGTACGCTACAAAAGGCTTTGAGGCAAATACTCGCTACTATGTTGAGGCTTATGACGTAAAGGCATCAAAAACCGCGGGACTTGTGCTTGTATATTCAAATAAGGACAGCACTCTTACAGAAGTTTCGAGAAACACAAACTTCGGTATTATAGCAGCAGAAACAGACCAATCCTACAATTCGGAGGATGATGAAACAACGGAAGAGGTAAGTGTTTACTTCGGTCCCAATAACAATTCACCTACTACAATAAAAAAATGGCAGACAACAAGCGATGTTAAGTATGCCGATGCTGAAGTAGGAGATGTTATTCAGTTTGCTTATAACAGCAAAAATCAAATTGCAAACAGAATAAATAATATACTATTCAGCGATATTGCTTCCGTTCTCGATGGATCTTCCCAAAATGACGGCAAGCTTTATGATTGGAATGAAGAACAGGAGCCTGACGAAAATAATAATTATCAGTCATACAAGTTCGATTACCGATTTAAAGAGCTTGACGGCGCAGGTCAGCCCAAATGGGACGACAGCGCAAATCAATATAAAGATGAAATTTATACAAACACAGCTAAATACATTCAGTCCAGAGCATGCATGTATAATGTAAGTCAGGTGTTTGACACAGATAATAAGATTTATGTTACAAAAAATGGCTTTGATGCAGACGGAAATTATGATGATACGGATTTTGAAGAAATTGAAATCACATCATCAACAAAATTCCTTCGCATGGATACCTCAAAGAAGGAAATGAGCCAATATGCCGAGGATACATCAGAGACGCTGACAATTATGGATTTGAAATCAGCTCAGTATTACGGCAAGGATTGCTCAAAGATACTTATTTGCTCACAGAAGGGCGCTGCAAAGCTGATTGTAATCTATGATTAAAAAGTATGCCTGAATGGCACAAAATAAAAAAGCGGAGGATTTAATAATCCTCCGCTTTTTCTATTGCTTCTTTTTTCTTTCTCAGTCCTCTGAAAAAGTCCGTTAAGACCTCCGCGCACT
>CAYUSE010000269.1:0-2107 GCA_964447095.1 uncultured Lachnospiraceae bacterium
TATCGCCGACGCTCCGCAGCAAAAATCCCGATTTGGTACGCATATACCAGTCGAGAGCAAATTTTGCCGCAAGCGCGATAACAAGAATTATGACGAGCTTTGAATACATCGCAAAGTGACCGTTTCCGAATAAAAACGCCGTCTGCGAAAATATCGTCGTCGTGTCCATGGCGAGAAAATCCGACGCTTTTCCGACTATTCCGTAGTTGACGGAATAAAGCGCGGTCATAGTCAAAATACCGCATAAAAGATTTCGGATTTTCAGCTTTACGTTGAATATTCCCGTAAATGTGCCCGCTATCGTACCCGCGATAAACGCGGCGATAAGCGCGAGCCACGGATTTAAGCCGTTGTTTATCATTACAAAGCATACCGCAATTCCCAAGGGAAACGTACCGTCAACGGACAGGTCGGGGAAATCGAGAATGGAATAGGTGATGTAAACACCCATTGCCATTATCCCGTAAATTAACCCCTGTTCAAGTATGCCGATTATAAGTCCCTCTATCATTATTCCGCTTCTGACGGAGTGTTTTTAACCTCCGCTCTGTCTGTGATTGACTGCGGAATTGTAACGTTGATTTTTGCCGCAGCGTCCGTGTTTATTGTGATTTTGCTTTCAGTCATTGTTTCATAAGGAATTGTCGCTATATCCGTTCCTTTAAGAACCTTTGCCGCCATTACGCCCGCCTTTTTGCCAAGCTCGATATAATCGATGCCTGCCGATGCGATACAGCCGTTGCCGACCTGCTCTTCCTCGCTGCCGAATACAGGGATATTCTTAGCCGCCGCCTTTTCAAGCAGTACGGGGAGGTTGTCAACAACCGTGTTGTCTGTCATATTTGTTACGCAGTCTACCTCTGTAAGCAACAAATCAACCGCCTGCGGAATTTCAGCCGCGTTTGTTATACCCTTTTCAACAATTTCAAAACCATATTCGCCCGCCTGCGCCTTATAGTCCTCGATTGTCGAAACCGAGTTCGCCTCGCTTGTGGTGTAAAGAATACCGATTTTCTTCGCTTCGGGAAGCATTTCACGGATAAGAGCAAGCTGAGCCGCAACAGGAAGCTTATCTGAAATACCCGAAATGCCCTCCATTGCCTCTGTTTCGCTTGTCGCAAGCTTCGCCGCAACAGGGTCTGAAACAGCGTTGAAGATTACGGGGATTTTAGCCTCAAACGCCGCGTTGTAGCACGCCTGCGCCGACGGAGTCGCGATACCGCAGATTAAGTCAACGCCCTGCGATACAAACTGCTGCGCAATCTGTGTGTTTGTCGCATCGTCAGCCTTTGCCGACTGCTCGATTAACTCATACTTCACGCCTTCTGCGTCAAGTCCCTGCTTAAAGCCCTCGCGGCAGTTGTCAAGCGACGGGTGGTCAGCGTATTGTAATACGCCGATTTTGTAGCTGTCGCCTACGTTTATGTCTGTAGCCGCATCATCGCCGCCAATTTTGTTTCCGCAGCCTGTAAGCGCGATAGCGCACATTACAGCCGCAATTCCCATTGCCAATACTTTTTTCATGTTTTTCATTTTACATCTTCCTTTCTTTTTCGAGTAAGAACAAAAAGTCCCCGTGATTACACGAGGACATAGAAATCATATTAAATATGCTCGTCTGTTCTATTCTCATCTAATCTCTTTATTATTATACTAAATCATGTGCCGTTTTGTCAAGTATTTTTGAATATTTATTTTTTATTGCTTTTTCAACAAAATATGATATACTTATTACATTGCCGGCTTCTTCCGCAGGGAAGGAGGTGAAATTGTGGAGTACTTAATAACATTTTTATTGTCTGTTACGGCAGGTATAATTGGTCATTATATCTGCAAGTGGTTAGACAGGCATAGTTCCGGCAAGTAGCCCAAAAGAAAACCTCAAGAGCAGCCACTCTTGAGGTTTTCGCTTTTTTGGTCATTTTTGTGAAATTTGTAAATCACTTAATAACATTTTTTACACTTATATAATACACCACTATTTTATTTTTGTCAATACCTCGGCAAAATATTTATTCCTTCAAATTCCTTGCGTCCGTAAGCGGTTTCATAGTTTTTGCTCCGTCCCAGATAAAGAGGCGGTCAAAATCGGAGAAGCCCTGCATAT
>CAYUSE010000270.1:0-2095 GCA_964447095.1 uncultured Lachnospiraceae bacterium
ATTTGAATATGCTCGGCGTCCGCGAGCCTGACGTGTACGGCAAAAACACGCTTGCAGATTTGGAAAAGGGAGTGACGGAAAAGGCGAAAACACTCGGCGTTTCGGTTGACTTTTTCCAAAGCAATTTCGAGGGCGAAATTGTGGAAAAAATTCACGCCGCAAAGGGCAATTATGACGGAATTATCATAAACCCGGGGGCGTTCACGCATTATTCGTATGCGATACGCGATGCGTTCGGTTCGGTCAAAATGCCTGTTATTGAAGTGCATATTTCAAACATTCATAAGCGTGAGGAATTCAGGCATACTTCCGTAATTGTTCCCGAATGTATCGGTCAGATCTGCGGACTGGGCTTTAAGGGCTATGAACTCGCATTGGAGGCGCTTGTCTGTGCAGAATAGAATTGAAAAACTCCGCGCCGCGCTTGGCTCTGACGAGGCGGCGTTTATTTCGGGCTACCCGAATATTTTCTATTACAGCGGCTTTGCCTCGGAGGACGCATATCTTCTTATATCGCATGACAGACAAATTCTCATAACCGACTCCCGATATACAATTCAGGCGCATGAGCAGTCGCCCGAATTTGAAATCATGGATATTAAGACGGGGTTTGAAAATATTTTTTCCAAAATCGGCGAAACGCAAATCGGCTACGAGGAAAACAGTATGACGGTCGGTGAATATAAACGGTTATGGAAAAAGCTCGGTCATCGTCAGGAATTTACCGAAATGCAGAAGCTGATTGACAAGCCGCGCAGAATAAAGGACGAAACGGAAATCGCAAAAATAGCTGAGGCCGAAAAAATCGGCGACGCGGCGTTTTCGTATATCCTGCCTCGGATAAAAGCGGGCAGGACGGAGCGTGAAATCGCGTTAGAGCTTGAATTTTTCATGAAAAAGCAGGGCGCGACCGCGCTGTCGTTTGACACAATAGCCGCGTCGGGCAAACGCTCGGCAATGCCGCACGGCATGGCAAGCGAAAAGGTGATTGAAAACGGCGATTTTCTGACGCTTGATTTCGGCTGCGTGTTTGAGGGCTATTGCTCGGATATGACGCGGACGGTCGTCGTCGGAAAAGCGGACGAAAAGCAAAAGGAAATTTATGATATTGTCCTAAGGGCGCAGACGGCGGCGATTGACGCGACAGAAACGGGCAAAAAATGCTCAGATATTGACGCGGCGGCGAGAAATATAATAAAAAATGCGGGGTACGGCGACAATTTCGGTCACGGCTTGGGACATAGCGTCGGGATAGAAATTCATGAAATGCCGTCGTTTTCGCCAAAATGCAATGATACCGTGAAAAACGGCAATGTGATTACCGTTGAACCCGGGATATATATTGAGGGTTTCGGCGGCGTGAGAATTGAGGATTTAATCGCGGTTAAAGACGGAAAAGCGGTAAATCTCACCCATTCGCCGAAAAATTTAATTGAAATTGCGTAAATTTTCAGAGGAACTCTCAGAGTTCCTTTTTATTTTAAAATTTTTAGTAAAATTGTAAAAAAGACTGTACAAATTAAAAATAATATGATACAATATATACAACTATTTATGTGCAAAGCACAAAAAAGAGAAAGAGAGGGAGATTTTACAATGAGAAAATCAAAGAAGTTATTGTCATTGTTAACCGCATTGGCAATTTCTGCAAGCGCATTTGCGGGATTTTCGGTAACAGCTTCGGCTGAGGGAAACGGAATTGAATATTCGTTTGACAGCAAGAAGCTGACAATTACTTATGATTCCGAGAAAACGGCAAAGCTACTTGTTGCAAAGCATAAGGGCAATGCATTGAAGAGTTTGACTGTTGAGGATATAACTCTTAAAAACGGTGCAGCAGAGGTGGAAAAGGAGCTTGGCTTAGGCGATACCGTTATGGTATGGGACAGCCTGGATAATATGACGCCTGTTGTCAAGAGCTTTGTAACACCTATTGATCCTGCATCCATATATTACAAGCAGGATTTTGAGGATTACGATAAGGAAACAAACACATATATGACTGGCGCGGAGGGTACTACTACTGAAAAGGAAAAGTGGGCGTCGCAGTATTATTATGCAGGCGTTGGAATGAAGAATGATCCCAAATCAGCCA
>CAYUSE010000271.1:0-2047 GCA_964447095.1 uncultured Lachnospiraceae bacterium
AACGGCAAAGACGCTAAAGTTACACTCTATACATCCGCAGAAACCGACGACGGCGAGGTTTTGTGGGACGATGGTCAGAGCTGGGTTGTTGAGGTGTCCGACGAAAACGGCGGTCACTATACCCTGCTGGAAAAATATATTAAAAACGGCAGCGTTTATTTTGAAGTAAACGGGCTTGACAATGGTAAAAACGCCATAACGGTGTTTATAAAAACAGCCGCAGGACTTGAAGTTAAACAATATACATACAGCGGAGACGGCTTTACTGAGGCAACGCTGTATAATTCGGGACATCAGAACACAGTTTATTCTTCAATGCCCGATTATCAGTAATTACGGCTGAAAAGGAGGAAATATAAATGGAAATTCAACTGACAAAATCAAATTACGACAGCGAGGTATTAAAGTCAAATGTGCCTGTATTGGTAGACTTTTGGGCATCATGGTGCGGACCGTGCCAAATGCTCGCGCCGACGATTGAAGAACTCGCAAAGGAATACGATGGCAAAATAAAGGTCGGAAAGGTAAATGTAGACAACGAGGGAGAATTGGCGGCGCAGAACGCGATTGTGTCAATCCCGACCGTTATATTGTTCGTAAACGGCCAACCTGCCGAAAAGCTTGTAGGCGCGCACTCGATTGACGACTACGAGGATATGCTGGAAAAATATATATAATCAGGCAACAAAAAAGCATGGCGGTAAAAAATCATCCGTCATGCTTTTTAATTTCCTGCAATTATTTTTTCGGATTTACAATATCACGCCAATCAAGGTCACCGCGTTCAAGACCATGTATAACAACCTCAGCGGTTGCCAAATTCGTCGCAATCGGTATATTGTGCATATCACACAATCTCAAAAGCGAGAATACATCGGGTTCATAGCTTTCCGAGTTAAGCGGGTCGCGGAAGAACAAAACCAAATCTATCTCATTATACGCTATCCGCGCGCCGATTTGCTGGTCGCCGCCCTGAGGACCCGATAAAAATCTATAAACATTTAATCCTGTGCTTTCGATAACCAATTTGCCTGTTGTTCCCGTCGCATAAAGCGCATGACGGGATAAAATTCCCTTATACGCTATACAAAACTGAACCATCAATTCCTTTTTCTTGTCATGTGCGATAAGTGCAATGTTCACAATATTACCTCCTTTTCCTTGATGCATAAATTTTGTCGTTTCTTGATGTTATTTTTTAAAGAGATTTTTAAATCTTCTAAAAATACCCTTTTTTATGTAAAAATCCATAACCGGGACGCTTTGTCCCTCTATTCTTTTTGCAATATTTAAAAACGCCATACCTGCCGCCGATTTAGGATTTGACACTGCTATCTCACCCTTCAATCCTGAAACCAGAAGCTCCGTATCATCAGGCACAATGCCGATAATAGGTATTGACAGAATATCCATACAGTCGTCAATATTCATCATTATTCCCTGATTTATCATATCAACCCTGACGCGGTTAATAATAAGCCTTACATCACTTATTCCCTCATCCTCAAATATTGAAATTACCCTGTCGGCATCCCGAAGCGCCGCTGTTTCGGGAACTGTTACAATAATACCTCTGTCCGCGCCAAGCATCGCATAAGAAAATCCGCCGTCAACACCTGCCGGAGCGTCAATGACGCAATAATCAAATCTGTTTCTGAGCGTATCCCAAAGCGCCTTGAATTTATCCTCGTCATAAGCCGTAAGAGCTCTTGTCTGAGGCGCAGGAATAAAATAAAGATTTTCATACCTCGGGTCCCGTATCAGAGCATCATCAAGCGTACAGCTTCCGTCTATAATATCAAGAACATCATAAACTATGTCGCTTTCCAGACCAAGCGCGACATCAAGATTTCTAAGACCCATATCCATATCGACCAGCACCGTAAGCTTTCCGCTTCCCGAAAGAGCCGCTCCGATATTAGCCGTTGCCGTAGTTTTTCCGGTTCCGCCCTTTCCCGACGCAACCAATATGACTTCTCCCATAATTCAACCTCTATGTAAAATCTTCGAACAAATTCCTAATGATAGTATAACACAAAAAAAACGA
>CAYUSE010000272.1:0-2044 GCA_964447095.1 uncultured Lachnospiraceae bacterium
ACTCCAAGCTCAACAACTTTAGGGTCAACCATGATAAGCTTGACCTCCTCGGGCGAAGCTTTATACAGAATGCTCATAATAATCGTGTTTATGCACACACTCTTACCCGAGCCTGTAGCGCCTGCAATAAGCACATGCGGCATTTTTCCAATATCGCCGATTACGACATTTCCGCTTATGTCCTTTCCCAGAGCAATCGTAAGCTTCGATTTTGCATTTCTAAATTCGGGACAGTCAATCATTTCCCTTATTGAAACCGCAGAGACCTTTTTATTCGGAATTTCTACTCCGACAGCCGCCTTACCGGGTACGGGCGCGATAAGAACGGTCGAAACGGCAAGATTCAGCGCAATGTCGTCGGCAAGTCCGACAATTTTTGAAAGCTTTATTCCCGTATCGGGCTGTATTTCATACCGCGTTACGGCAGGTCCGTTCGTAACCTGCAAAAGCTTTGCCTTAACGCCGAAATCGTCAAGCACCGCGATAAGCTTTTCGGCGGTTTTGCGCATTTCCTCGCGCTTGTCCCCTGTTACAGCCTGCGCTTTATTCAGTAAATCAACCGTGGGATAAACATATTCAATCGGGGCTTCGTTTATCGCCTTGTTTAACTCGTCATGGAAGCTGTTTTTTTCCTCCTCGCTTATGCTGTCCGCCCTTTCCTTTGCAGGCTCTTTTTTCACGGGCTCTTCCTTGATTTTTATAAATTCCGCCTTTTCGTCGGCGTTTGGATTACTCTTCGGAGCTTCCTCAAGCTTTCCGAACACCTCGTCAATACCGTCCGAAAAATCCGCAGTCGCGGCAATGGGCGTATCGGACTTTTCGGTTTTCGCGGGCTTTGCCGCTTTTTCGGTATTCGCTTTTGACGTTTTCTTTGCGGGCTTTAGCTCATTATCCATTGCAAATGAATTTGCCGCCGCAAGCGCGTCGTTTTGTTCGGTGTCATATTCCGACAATTCTTCCTCGCGCATACGTTCTTCAACGCGTCTTTCATGTTCTTCCTTTAAATCGGCGTACTTGTCCTTTGCGCCGAAGAACATTTCCGTTATGTATCTGCCCATAGCTTCAAATATCGAAACATGCGCTATAAAGCTTGCAAGAATTACAAGCGTAAACGACAATATTATATACGACGCGATTTTATGCACCATTTTTTCCATAAACACGCTTACGCACGCACCCAAAAATCCGCCGCCGATACACTGCTGTGAGCCGAATTCATACGCAAAATTTATTCCCACATCCGCTGACAGATTTATAATTGCACTTACATTAGTCATTGCCAAAAGCAGCAGCAAAAGCTTATTCCAAAATCTGTTGGTATCACGGAATTTTATAAGATATACAAGCATTCCGCCCGTCACGACAGGCATAAAATATCCCACAGATCCCCAAAGTCCGCAAAATGCGTGTTTTATAACCTGATTAAGTATTCCTTCGCTGTCAATATACATAAAAACGGCAAGCAGAATTGTTATGATTATATCGGTTATTATGTACATAGCATAATAATCACTCTGTTGTTTCTTTTGTTTTCTCTTTCTGTTTGTTGTCTTTTTTGCAGCCATACAAGCCTCTCCTAATTTATTTTTACTCATTAAAATACATTCTATATTGTATCACAATACAAACAAAATTTCAACTTTTTTGAAAAGATTTTCTGTGTATGGAAAATTTATCCGATTAAAACGTATAAATATTCGTAAAAAAGTAAAAAGTTTGCCTTTTCTAACAACCGCTTTACAGTGCGATTTGCGGATAAATCTTAAAAATACGGGGATTTTTGTTAAAATTTTTTTGAATTTTTTATTGCATATTTTAGGAAAAAGTGATAGAATATTATACGGTTTAAACAGGATATAGTTTTTATATCCTATAATTTATATTTTAAGGAGGTTTTTAACTATGTCATACGCACAGGATGTATTAGCAAAGTTAAAAGAAAAAAACGCAAGTGAACCGGAATTTATTCAGGCGGCTACAGAGGTTTTAACATCTCTCGAGCCCGTATTTGAAAAGCACCCCGAATATGAGAAGGCTGCGTTAT
>CAYUSE010000273.1:0-2023 GCA_964447095.1 uncultured Lachnospiraceae bacterium
GTTTTATCCATCTTATTGCTTACTACCTTACCGATTTTAACCTTACGGCTGTTTCTCTCTTCCACAGATAAGTGCCTCCTTTCAGACAATCTGAATTTCTATCTACCCGTTACATTGCAGAACCTTGCAGTTCTCTTTCATGAATGATGGTTAATATACGAGCGATAGTCTTTTTAACGTCTCCAATTCTTTTGGGGTTTTCTAATTGGTTAATAGCGTTCTGAAATCTCAGGTTGAACAGCTCCTGCTTGTATTCTGCCAACTTTTCTTCAAGCTCGGCTGTTGATAAATCTCTAAGCTCATTTACTTTCATTCTTATTCACCATCCTCTGCTTCGCGTTTAACAAACTTACACTTAATAGGAAGTTTGTGCATAGCAAGACGCATAGCCTCTCTTGCGACATCCTCGCTCACGCCTGCCATCTCGAACATAACTCTGCCCGGCTTTACAACTGCTACCCAATATTCCGGTGAACCCTTACCTGAACCCATTCGGGTTTCAGCAGGTTTTCTTGTAACCGGCTTATCCGGGAATATTTTAATCCAAACCTGACCGCCACGCTTTGTATATCTTGTCATGGCGATACGGGCTGCTTCTATCTGTCTTGAAGTGATCCACGCCGGCTCCAAAGCCTGCAAACCATACTCACCGTTTGAAACAACGTTGCCGCGTGTTGCTTTACCCTTCATTCTTCCGCGCATAACGCGTCTGTATTTTACTCTTTTAGGTAATAACATTAGGCTCTGCCTCCCTTCGGTCTTCTGTCACCGCGGCGACGGTTATCGCGTCTGTTATCCGCAGCCTGAGCAGCGGCTTCCTTCTGTCTGCCGTCCGCAACATTCAGGATTTCACCCTTGTAAATCCAAACCTTAACACCTAAGATACCGTAAGTCGTCTTTGCCTCGGCAAATCCGTAATCAATATCAGCTCTTAGCGTCTGAAGAGGAATTGTTCCCTCGTGATACTGCTCTGTTCTTGCGATTTCAGCGCCGCCTACACGACCTGCAACCGCTGTCTTAATACCCTTTGCTCCAAGACGCATCGTTCTTCCCATAACCTGCTTCATAGCACGTCTGAAAGAAACACGTCTTTCAAGCTGAGCAGCTATATTTTCAGCAACAAGCTGCGCGTTTGTATCAGGTGACTTAACCTCCATAATATTTACATTTACAGTCTTTGAAGTAAGCTTTTCAACCTGAGCCTTCAGCTTGTCTATTTCCGCGCCGCCTCTGCCGATAATGATACCCGGCTTTGCAGCGTGAATTGTGATATAAACTTTGTTCTGCTTTCTCTCGATGCCGATTTTTGCAACACCTGCATCATAGCAAGCCTTTTTAACGAACTTTCTTATATTGTAATCTTCAACCAACTGGTCTCCGAACTCTTTTTTTCCGGCGAACCATTTAGAGTCCCAATCTTTAATAACTCCGACTCTGAGTCCGTGCGGATTGACCTTCTGTCCCATGAGTTAACCTCCTTTTCCTGTTAGTCTTCCATTTCCTTTAATACTAAGGTGATATGGCTGGTTCTCTTTAAAATCTTGAATGCTCTGCCCTGTGCATGAGGCTGAATTCTCTTTAAAGTAGGACCTTGCGTTGCGTAACACTCTGCAACATATAATTTGCTTTTATCCATATCGTGATTGTTCTCCGCGTTAGCAACCGCTGACGCAAGAAGCTTTAATAAATACTCGCTTGCCGATTTCGGTGTATTCTCTAAAATACCCTTAGCAACATTTACGGGCTTGTTTCTTATCAAATCAAGCACGATTTTTACCTTTCTCGGCGAAATGCGGGCATACTTTAACACTGCGCGTGCTTCCATATGTGGATTCCTCCTTATTCAATATTGGTATAACCGCTGCTTCATCCCTAAAACAACGGAGATTTTTTAATTAGTTTATTTAGATGTCTT
Organism: uncultured Lachnospiraceae bacterium; assembly: GCA_964447095.1. GTDB lineage: Bacteria > Bacillota > Clostridia > UBA1381 > UBA1381 > JALEPO01. The sequence goes on from CAYUSE010000273.1 coordinate 1,916, forward strand.
AGCACCTGCGTGACCCTTAAATGTTCTCGTCGGTGCAAATTCGCCCAATCTGTGACCTACCATATCCTCGCTGATAAATACGGGGACATGCTTTCTGCCGTCATGAAC
>CAYUSE010000274.1:0-2015 GCA_964447095.1 uncultured Lachnospiraceae bacterium
CTGTTTCCTCTGTATTTTCCGCTTGCTCCGTTTTTTCGATATTTTCCGTCTCTTCCGCAGATTTTTCGGTTTCCTCTGTTTTTTTACTTCTCCAAAATCTGCGCTCACCGTAATTTACCGTGCTTTCGGGAAGCATTGCCGAAACAATAGCCTCAAGACGCATTTTATCGCTGTCAGTAAGCTCACGTCCTATTATATATATGTTGCAGTGACCGTTTCCGAAAAATTTACGGAACGCGTCAAGCTTGTCATGAAGAGCGCGCATACATGCCGATACTTCCGCATCAGGGGATAAATATATTTTCACTCCATCGCCCGTTCCCTTCAATTTTACAAGCTCCATATATAATTCCCTCCTTTTTGGCAAATCAATCCTCCGACGCCGGCGTTGCCGCGGCGCTCGGTGACGGAGACGCTTCACTGTTCAAACCAAAATATTTGTCAAATATATCTTTTGCGACATATCCCGCGTTTGTGCCTCTTACACCATGCTCAAGCACGACTGCTACAGCGATTTCAGGGTCTTCAAACGGCGCGAATGCTATAAACACAGCGTTATTTGAGCCGTTTCCAAGCTGAGCCGTACCTGTTTTACCTCCTATATTAACGGGATAATTTGCAAAAAGCTCCGCCGCGCTTCCCTCGTCGGCAACCTTCTTCATTCCGCCCTTTACGGCGTTTAAAATATCCTTGTCAATATCAAGGCTATCCTCTATCTGAGGAATAAATTCCTTTATAATACTGCCGTCGCTTGACGAGCGTATGCTTTTTATCAGGTTTACCTTAAAACGTGTGCCGCCGTTTGCAATTGTCGCTGTATAATTAGCAAGCTGAAGCGGCGTAAACAGGCTGAGTGACTGTCCGATTGCCGCCTGCAGAGTATCGCCGCCGTACCAATCGCGGCTTGTTACATTCGTGATAATTTCCTTTTTGTATTCAGGGCTTGCCATGTGTCCCGAGGCTTCCTCCTCAAGCTCAATACCCGTAGTTTCGCCCAAACCGAATTTCGCGGCATATTCATCAAGCGTATCTATTCCCATTCGCTTTCCTACCTCATAGAAGAAATAGTTACAGGAATTTTCAATCGCCTGTGTTACATTTTGCTTGCCGTGAGTTGTTTTATATTCATTCCATATCCAGCATGCCGGCTGATAGCCCTCGTAAGCTTTATAAACGCCCTTATCCTCTATCGTTTCATATCTTCCGAGATTGCCCGATTGCAGAGCCGCAATTGCGGTAAGCGGCTTAAAGGTCGAGCCCGGGCTGTAAAGTCCGCTGACAGCTCTGTTTACAAGCGGGCTTACGCTGTTATTGAGCAAATCATTATACTGCTCGTTAAATTTCGACAAATCATAGGTTGGATTTGACGCAAGCGCCAAAGCGTCTCCTGTTTTTACATCAAGCACCGCAACAGCTCCCGCGTTGCAGTCAGCGCCGTCCTTTGCCTTTCTGCCTCCCGATGCCTGAATACTTTTTATTGTTTTATCAAGAGATTTTTCGGCAACCTCCTGAAGCTCGCTGTCTATAGTAAGCACAACGTAATTTCCGGGTACAGGCTCAACGTCATCCGCACTTATAACCTTATTTCCGCTGACCTTTTTAAGCGAGCCTGTCGTTCCGTCCGTACCCTTTAAATACGGCTCCGCCCATTTTTCGATACCCTGTTTTCCAATCATATCGTTATATCCGTAGCCGTCGTTTTTATGCGCCTCATATTCCTCCGCGTTGATTTTGCCCGTTCTGCCTAAAAGATGCGTGGCAAGACCGGGCTTTTCGTACTGACGCACATATTCATTCGTTATGGAAATACCCTGAAATTCGCTTTGTATTTCCTTAATTTCCATAACCACGTCAACATCTACATCATCCGCCACTATAAAAGGCGAGGTCTGCGAAAATCCGCGCGCATCCGCCTCATAGCGTATGCCGATTATACGGCGCTGTTCATCCAGAGTGTATGAATCGCTTACATTATAGATTGACTTATAAATGTTTATAATCGCGTCCGCGCTCAT
>CAYUSE010000275.1:0-2014 GCA_964447095.1 uncultured Lachnospiraceae bacterium
CCGCGCTCTAACGGAGATACCACGAATTTACCATATCTGCCGTCCTCGCTCATTTCAACGCATTCTATATTAGGCTTTTCCATTTCTATCATTTCAGAACCCTCCTCTTTAATTCGAGCGTTAGGCTAAAAACCTTAGCTCTTGAAAAAATGTATTTATATCCACTAACCGAGGGTAATATGTGATTATTTAGAATACAACTCGACAATAAGTGTTTCCTCAACCTCGTAGTCAATGTCTTCTCTTGTGGGTAATGTAACAACCTTACCTGTAAGAGTATTCTTATCCATATCTAACCACTTTGGAATAACTCGTTTTGCGTTTTCTTCAACAATTTCCTTGATTCTTACCGAACTTCTGCTCTTTTCTCTTACTGAAATTACATCGCCCGGCTTTACAAGATATGACGGAATATCAACTCTCTGACCGTTTACGGTAATATGACCGTGATTTACAATCTGTCTTGCCTCACGTCTTGTATTTGCTAAGCCTAATCTGAAAATTACATTATCAAGTCTCGACTCCAAAATCTGAAGAAGCATTTCACCTGTGATGCCGTTTCTCTTTGTAGCCATTACATAATACTTTCTGAACTGCTTCTCAAGTACGCCGTAAATGAATTTTACCTTCTGCTTTTCATTAAGCTGCAAGCCGTACTCCGACTGCTTTTTTCTTGACTGCTTCGGGTTCTTTCTTGAAACCTTGTCAATACCCATAACTGCTGGGCTGATACCTAATGTTCTGCATCTTTTTAATACCGGTTGTTTGTTAACTGCCATGCTCTTTTCCTCCTTTACAATATTTATCAGACTCTTCTTCTCTTAGGCGGTCTGCAACCGTTATGAGGAATAGGAGTTACATCCTTAATCATTGTAACGTCAAGACCTGTTGCCTGCAGCGCTCTGATTGCAGCTTCACGTCCCGCACCCGGGCCTTTAACGTAAACCTCAACTGTTTTCATACCGTGCTCCATTGCAGCCTTTGCAGCAGTTTCTGCCGCTGTCTGAGCCGCAAACGGCGTGCTCTTTCTCGAACCGCGGAAGCCTAAACCGCCTGCGCTTGCCCAAGATATAGCGTTTCCGGCTGTATCTGTAATTGTAACTATTGTATTATTGAAGGTTGAGCGGATATGCGCTGCGCCTTTTTCAATGTTCTTTCTATCGCGACGACGTGTACGCGTAGTTTTCTTTGCTACCTTAGCCATTTAGCTTAGTCCCTCCTTTATTTCTTCTTACCTGCGATTGTTCTTGCAGGGCCCTTGCGGGTTCTTGCATTGTTCTTTGTGTTCTGTCCTCTTACGGGAAGACCCTTTCTGTGACGGATACCTCTGTAGCATCCGATTTCCATAAGGCGCTTAATATCAAGAGCCAGCTGACGTCTTAAATCACCCTCAACAGTGTATTCAGCGTCAATCGTATCTCTCAATTTTGCAACCTCTGCCTCTGTAAGATCCTTGACTCTCGTATCGGGATTTACACCGTTCTTAGCCAAAATCTTCTGTGAACTTTTCAGTCCAATGCCGTAAATATAGGTAAGACCAACTTCTACTCTTTTTTCTCTTGGTAAGTCAACACCTGCTATTCTTGCCATACTTTTCTACACCTCCATTAAAAGATATCATCAAAAATTTAATTTTTGCAAGTTTGTTTTTTCTTGTTCACCCGAACAAGTCATAAATAAATTAGCCTTGTTTCTGCTTATGCTTTGGGTTTTCGCAGATTACCATAACTTTACCTTTTCTCTTGATAATCTTGCACTTTTCACAAATCGGTTTTACTGACGGACGTACTTTCATTTTATTACCTCCTCTATCAATCAGTTTATTTACTTCTCCATGTAATTCTGCCGCGGGTCAAGTCATAAGGGCTCATTTCAAGAGTTACCTTATCGCCCGGCAAAATTTTAATGAAGTTCATTCTCAGCTTGCCTGAAATATGCGCCAAAACCTGATGTCCATTTTCAAGCTCTACTTTAAACATTGCGTTGGGCAGGGTTTCAACAACCGTACCCTCCA
>CAYUSE010000276.1:0-2014 GCA_964447095.1 uncultured Lachnospiraceae bacterium
CACCCTTGTCAAAGAACATCAAAAACGGATTTTCAACATGTCCCGACGCTCCGCGTCTGGACTCAAACCCCTGTGTTCCCTTATGAACCGTATTTCTGTTAATATGCTTTTCTCTCGCCCACGCACCTTCAAGATGAATATATTCGTATTCACCTGCAGGAAAATCAAGACTTACGCTCTGTGCGTTATTGAGATACATATACGGATTTGAAACATTGGTTATTTCACTGTGACGGCATATAACATTAAGCTTCTCAAATACCGTATAATACAGCTTAACCTCTATTCCGTGCGCCTCGTCTGCCGTTGTAATAACAAGCGTTTGCGCTTCATTATTGTTTTCAGTATATACAGACGGAAGTCCTTTTATCGGCGGCTTGCCGTCTGAGATTTCATGGCTCTTATATTTTAGTTCAGGCGTATGCATACCCTTGTCCGTTTCGATTTCATAAGCAGGCGAACGAAAATCAGACGCGCCTGCCGACGGATATTCCTGTGCGAACAGCGATAAAGAATAATCATTGCCGTCCTGACAGCAAGCCGCGCCATGTATTCTTTTGGGGCATTCTATATCATCTGCTTCAATACGCGCGCCGTAATACAAGCTTAATAAATCGTTCTGTTTCGATATTTCAATTACATAGCTCATACTGTCATTATATAAATGGATTTTATTATTCTTAAATTCTATTGCCATATCTGTGTACTCCTTATTTTATATGATTTTATAAAATCGCGCCTGTCCCTGAACAATTAAGTTACTATTTTATTATATATCTTTTTGCTAAAAATGTAAAGCGTTTTACATCTGGAAATTCTCCTGTAATTTTACTGCTGTCATATCACGCTCTTATATTCCTGCATCTATTCCTGTGCCTATCAATCCGGCTGTCCTAAAATCATTAAAATTGCCGCGGATTATATAGTCTATATATGACGCAACCATTTTGGCAGTCAAAAGGTATCCGCAGGCACCACCCTCCTAATTTTGCGAAAATTCGCAAAAGGCTGGGCGGCGGTCTTCTTCTTATGTCTTTCGTAAGATTCGGATACCCCCTTCCCATGCAAAAAAAGAACATTCAAGGATTTTTTTTAATCCTCAAATGTCCTTACATATTTTATTATAATTGTGTCCATTTTTACTTTAGAAAACACGAAAATTTTTAATGTCCGTTTTTATCATCCCTTCTCATTACTTTAACGATAACAGCATAATTTTAGTGTTCCATTTGATTTATTGTAACACAATTAAAACCTAAATATATTTTTATTCAGGCAGTTATAAATTTATTTAAAATTACGCTTCGCTATACACCGGCAAGCTGTAATATATCATCTATTTCTTCAAATGCTTGTCCCGCTGCTTCATCTGCGATATTTAATGCCTTATCCAATGCCATTGTTTTTATCAGCTCACACAGCGCTTTCATATATACACCTCTCAGTTTGGCTGTTCCGCACAAATGAAAGTGTTTTAACCTCTCGGTAAACATGTCCGCAAATGATGAATGAAACAGACTGTTTGGTCTCCTTGACAAAGTAGGCAGCCACTGTTCCCATTGAATTGCCGTATAATTTTTGTCACCATATAACCTGTCAAATTCCGCAATCTCATTTAGTTCTTTATCGTAGAAAACAACCTTATTATATGTCAATTTGACCTGTACTTTCTTATTAGCATATTTCGGTTCGAGATAATATATCCGCTATACGTTAAACCATACTCGTCCCTCTCTGTAAACTTTACGTACAATACAGGTGGCTGCTTCAAAGTCCTTCTCGGGTAATGGCAGTAATGCTTGTCTGTCACAATCAAACATCTCTATTATACTTTTCTTTGTGCGATGGTGTTTTCTGTTATGTAATGTCATACAGCGATTCAGCAGTTCTTTGTTATATTCATCAATATTCTGAATATCAGGCTGCGGCACAAACAGATTCCGTCTCAAATATCCAATCTTACCTTCAACGTGTGCCTTTTGATTCGGAGAGTGACTGTTACAATATTCACATC
>CAYUSE010000277.1:0-1782 GCA_964447095.1 uncultured Lachnospiraceae bacterium
ATCATGCTCGTTGCGGTAATTTACCGCCTCGCCCGTGAACGGGTTCAGTCTTATAAAGCTGTCGAATTTATATACAGCCTCCGCCGTAACCGTACCGTCCTCGTTATATTCGGGTATATACGTTACGTTATACGCCATTGCCTCAAACATCTTATCCGCCGCGTTGTCTTCAGTCAATACCCCTTCGACTGACGGAAATTCAACATTTGTGGTGTAGTTCATGTTGTAGCTGTCAAGCTTGCCGTCCTTATCGGTTGTGATGTTAATCGTGTCGCCCTGAACCTTTATTCCGTCTACCACTCTTGTATAAATCGCAATATCTGCTCTTACATTGGTAAACTCATATTCGTCCTTTTTGCTCTTTGCAAGCTCATTAAGGATTTTTTCCGCGTCTGCTTTTGTCTTTTCTTCATCAGTCTTTTCCTCTGCGGTTTCACCTGCGGAAACAGAATTTTTATACACAACCTCGGAAAGATTACCGTAATAGCTCTGAATTTCGCCTGTTTTTGCATCTGCTGTCACACTGGCGTACTTGTCGTCGTTACTAAACGACATTGAATAGCTGTATGCGTTGCTGTCGTAATAATTGCGGTTTAAATTGATATTGTCAAGCTTCATATCACTTGTAATATCAAAAAGCTTGTTGTTTCTTACCTGCTTTTCAATATCCGCCTTTGAGATAAGACCGTCGATTTTGTCAAGCTCTTCTCTTTCCACTCTGCTCAGTGAGCCTGCGCCGCCTGCCTCCATTGCGTTTGACGCAGCCGAGTCCTCCGCCATAGCGTATTTTGCAAAACCTCTGAAATTACGCTCTTTAGGTTTGTAAACCTCGCCTGTAACGGCGTTTATGTACTTATTTGTTTCCTTTTCAACATACGCGGGGAACATAATTATTTTCTTCTCGTCCGCATAGCTTTGATATTCAAGCTCCAAACCAAGCTCTGCTTTATATGCTTTCTTTGCTTCGTCAGCCGAAATTACATTGGAAATATCGGCAAAGCTATTGATATGCTGATACGATATATACATTGATTTTACTTCGCCCGTATTGCGCTCCACATTTATATTGCCGTAGCTGCCGTCAATTTTAACGCCGTTTTTGAAGCTCTCAACACCAAATGAATAGTCGCCGCTCAATGCCGAATTATTGTTTCTGCCATTAACAACGACAAACTCGCCCTTGTTGTTCGGGTTCAGCTTGTCAATAAAGCTCTGTGCCTTGCTTTTTGCATCCTCCGCCGTAATCTGCGGAATTGACAAATCTCTTTCGCGGTCTTCCTCAAATTCATACTTGTTGTAGGATGTGATAACATCGTCGCTGTTATAAGTAACGCTTATTGATTTGTCGTTCTCGTCGTCCTCCCAGTTAAGATAATATGTAGTCATATTATCATCCTTTGAAATATCGCTCGAAAAATCGGGATATTCCTCTGTAATGCCTACGCGCGCCTTTACGTCTGCTATGATTTTCGCCATATCATCGTCAGCGTAAACCGCCGTAAATGCCGATGCAAGCATTGATAACGCAAGCATCGTTGATAATAATTTTTTCATTTTATTTTCCTCCTTAAAAAAATATTCTAAAAAGTAGTTTCATATATAATACCTTTGAAAACACCAAAAGGTTGCATAGAAAATCAAAAAATTTTATTTTTTTGTGCTCTTATGGGGTTAAGCCCAAAAGAGGACACTGTTTTTACAGTATCCTCCATGGATTTTTTAAGTTAATATCTGCACGACGCGAGAAGTATCTCATTAAACGCCCAATGCGTTTGTGGTACG
>CAYUSE010000277.1:1792-2010 GCA_964447095.1 uncultured Lachnospiraceae bacterium
ATATTCTGTTTATAATCGCAACTGTTTCTGCTCGCGTTATCTTATTATCCGGCTTAAATAAACCGTCCTCGTAACCGTTTATTATACCCATTTGAGCCAGTGCGTTAATTTCACCCCTGCACCAATCAAACCGGTCAATATCGGTAAATTTATTTTTGGAAACGGGTTCAGCGCCGATGTACCGCGCTGCCAAAGATGCAAATTCCGCACGGGTGATC
>CAYUSE010000278.1:0-2007 GCA_964447095.1 uncultured Lachnospiraceae bacterium
GCCGTTTACGTTGCTGCTTGAATATGAAATAGGCTGACCGTCATGTATGCCTGAAACTGATTCCGAAACGTATTCATCATCCGCCTGTTTTTCTATTTTTGCTCTGGGCACCGATGAAATTTTCTTTGTTTCCTTATCCATTGAATAGATTTTCATGGAATATAACATTGAGGAGCCTGTATCATTAAAATATTCAATGCACAGAAAACGCTCCAAACCGCAGGGCTTTATGAAAACATTAGCATAGCTTCTGCCGTCTGTGCATAATAAATTCTGTTTTATATCATCAAGATGAGTAACGCTTCCGTCGTCATGCGCGAGGTATATCTCAATTATATTGCTTTTTACAACAAAAAGCTCGGCGTCGCCGTCGCCGTCAATATCGTTTGTAAAAGCGGATATTACGCCGGGATAATAGCTGTAAATATCCTCGTTTTCGTGTCCTACATACGATTTTGCCGTATCACATAAGCCCGTTTGCGGAATGAGCGTGTTTGCCATAAATTTATTGTACGCTGACTCGTATTCTTTAGCAAACGCTCCTGTTGTTAAAAATGCTGACGATACAAGAACCGCCGCAGCTATTTGTTTAATATTTTTTTTCATTTTACATCTCTGCCTTTTTATATTATTTTATACCCGATTTTAAATCGCGTATTTTATTTTTTAAATTTGAAATGCTTTCCGCTTCTGTTTTACCTGAAGCGATAGCTTTTACAATTGCGCTTCCGACAATCGCTCCATCGCAATAAGCGCTCAATTCCTCAACCTGTCTGCCGTTTGAAATTCCAAATCCGATGCATGCGGGAACTTTGGAGTATTTTTTTATTGCTGAGAAAAATTCTTCAAAATTTGTCTGGAAGCTTGATTTTTCACCCGTTACGCCGAGAGAAGAAACACAATATAAAAATCCGCGCGCATTTTCTGCGATTATCTTTATTCTGCCGCGTGATGCGGGGGATACCAGACTTATCTGATACACGCCGTATTTTTCGGTGTATTCCCTTATGTCATCGCTTTCCTCGTAAGGAAGGTCGGGAATAATCAAGCCGTCAATCCCCGCGCTTTTACATCTTTTGAAGAATTCGTCAATGCCGTACTGTATTATGACATTGTAATATAGCAAAAATACCATAGGTATTTTTATATCGCTTCTTATTTTTTCTACAAGTTCAAAAACCTTGAAAATATCAACGCCCTGTTTCAGAGCTCTTTCGTCCGCCGCCTGAATTATAACACCGTCGGCGGCAGGGTCGGAAAACGGCACGCCGAGCTCAATTAAATCGACACCCTCCTCCTGCATTGTTCTTATTGCCTTTTCGCTTACCTCAAGATTTGGGTCTCCTACGGTTAAAAAGGTAATCAGAGCTTTTTTGCCCTGTTCCTTTAGTTTTGAAAAATGCTCGTCTATTCTGTTCATTGTGTTAATCTCCCCTCATCTTATCTTATTGACAGCTTCCATGAACCGTCTTATTTTATCTTCGTCCTTAAAGCCGTTTGTTTCCACGCCTGAGGAAACGTCAACGCCAAAGGGCGAGAAAATCTTAATTCCTTTTTTTACGTTGTTTTCATTAAGCCCGCCTGCTAAAATTATCGGTTTTTTTGTATGGATTTTTCCGATTTTAGACCAGTCGAACGCCTCTCCGCTGCCGCCGTATTCGGTATCCTTGAATTTGTCGAGCAGGATTTTATCTGTGCCGTCAAAATCGGGAATATCCTCGCCGTCCTTTAATCGGACAGCTTTCCAGATTTCACAGTCAACCGATAAATTCTGTATATAATCCTCATTTTCGACGCCGAGAAGCTGAACTGCCGAAAGTCCTGCGGTTTTTGCTGTGTTTTCCACTTCGCTTATCGGAGAATTTACAAACACTCCGACAGTTTTTACGGAATTATCAAGTTTTTTTGATAATTCAGCCGCAAATTCAGGTGTAATATGAAGCTTGCTTTTTGCGAAAATGAAGCGTATGTAATCAGGCTTATATGTATTTATAGTTTCAATATCCT
>CAYUSE010000279.1:0-2007 GCA_964447095.1 uncultured Lachnospiraceae bacterium
GATATGGTTGTTGATAAAATCAGCGAGGTTAAAGACATTGAAAACATCTATATTGTAACGAATGAAAAATTCCATACTCATTTTGAGGAATGGCAGACGGCTTACAAGGGCAGTAAAAAAATAAAGGTTATAAATGACCATACGACAAGCAACGACAATCGCTTGGGCGCAATAGGTGATTTAAAATATGTTATTGACGGCGAAAATATTGACGATGAAATTCTTGTTATGGCAAGCGATAATATTTTCGGATTTTCGCTCAATGATTTTGTCGCGGATTACCGTGAAAAAGGCGCTGATATGATTTGCGCGCATACAATTGAAAATAAAAACGAGCTTCATTCCATGGGTGTTGTTGAGCTTGATAATAACGGCAAGGTGATAAGTTTTGAGGAAAAGCCCGAAAATCCAAAATCGGATTTGGGTGTTCCGCCGTTTTATCTGTACAAAAAAGAAACACTCCCAAAAATCAGCGAGTATCTTCAAGAGGGAAATAATCCCGATGCGCCGGGGCATTTTGTTCCGTGGCTTATCGGTCGCAGCGATGTTTACGCTTATGTATTTGACGCGACGAGAATTGATATAGGAACACCGGAAAGCTACTATGAGGCGTGCGAGCTGCAAAAGCAGGGCAAGCTGTTTGAAAAGAGAATATAACTGATTAAGCTGTCGCTTGACAGCTTTTTTATTAGTTTACAGAAAATTCATAATGTTTTTTTAAAAAGATATTGATTTTTTTGCTAAAAAGTGGTATATTAAATAAGATGTTTAATGAATGAGAATAAACATATATTTGAAAGGAGAACTTAACAATGAACAACGGAAAAAAGCCGGCAACTGCCGCAGATAAAATGACAACCGCAGCGGTTGTAATTGTAATACTTGCGATTTTAGCGCTTGGCGTTTTTGCAACGCGCGGTAAAATTGCCGATAATGTTTACCGCAACAAGGTTGAAAGCGGAGAAATACCGATGAATGTTGCCTATGCGGCTGAACAGGCGGGTCAGACTATTGAGGAATATTTGACGCCTTACGGCTTGCAGGAATCAACAGAGGTAAACGGTGATACATTAGTGGATGACCTTTATGGCTATATGACGTTTGAAAACTATATAAAGATGGCAAATGAGGGCAATGAAGAAGTTCCCGAGATTGATAGTGTAATCGAAGATATGGGACTTACGGACAAGGTGACTAAGGATACGCAGTGGAAGGATGTTGAGCCTATAATTCCCGTAGGAAAGTATTTCGGCGAGGAACAGCTTAATCAATATAAGCAGGCTTACGGAATTACTGACGAAGAGGTTACAGCCGAAACCACTTATGGAGATTTCCAGAAAATAATTCAGGAAAAAATGGCGAATATGAGCAATGCTACAGCCGCTCCGGCAGAGGCAACAGAAGCTCCTGCGGCCGAATAAAAACAGAAAGTTGACGGCGCGCTTTGCTTGAATTGCGCGTTAGAATAATATTACTGGCAGAAAGGGTTTGATAATATGAATGAAGAAGAAAAGAATTTAAACGAGGAAATTGAAGAAACAACAGAGGTTCCGGAGGAAGAAACTGTTGAGGAAACAACTGCTGAAACTCCTGAGGAAGTGATTGATAATGCTGTTGAGGAGATTGTTGAGGCAAAATCTGCTGAAACTGTAATTGGCGGAGAGGAATCGGAGCTTGACAGCTCTGACGTTATGGCTGTCGGCGAGGTTACAGATACAGCTGAAGAAGCCGAAGTGATAGAAGAGACTGATGAAAACAGTGAAGAAGCATCAGAGGACGGCACAGCTGCCGCTGCTGCGATTGAAGCGGAAATGGCCGAAGACGGTACAGTGACGGAGGGAGCTCAAACTCCTGTTGTCACAGACGCTAAAAATCAGGAGCTTGCAAAAACAGCCGCAATAATTGTTGCCGCTGTTGTATTGATTGCGATAATTGTTCTGGGCATAATATTCTGCCCGAGAATATTTAATAAGTATAACAGATCGGGATATATAGATGTGAGCGGCA
>CAYUSE010000280.1:0-1986 GCA_964447095.1 uncultured Lachnospiraceae bacterium
CAAAAAACGCACATATATTGTATAATAAAAACCGAATATATCAGGAAAGGACAGCACATCATGCAGAAATACTACGCCGTCAGAAACGGGCGGCATATCGGAATATTTGACACATGGGAGCAATGCAAGGCAGAAGTGGACGGCTACAGCGGCGCGGAATACAAGAGCTTTGCGAACAAAAACGACGCGGTAAATTATATCGGCGGACAGATAAGTTTGTTTGACGAGCCGCAGGGAACGGACAATACCGCCGTCGCTTATGTGGACGGAAGCTATAACATATCAACCGCGCAGTTTTCATACGGTGTTGTAATATTCCATGACGGACATGAGCATACGTTTTCGCAGTGTTTTTCCGACGCGGAATTAGCGTCAATGCGTAATGTCGCGGGCGAGATTAAGGGCGCGGAAAAGGCTATGCGCTATTGTCTTGAAAACAATATAAAATCGCTTGAAATCTATTATGACTACGAGGGTATCGAAAAATGGTGTACGGGCGAATGGAAAACAAATAAAGAGGGTACAATCGCATATAAGAAATTTTACGATGAGGCGAAAAAGGCGGTTGATATTTCCTTTAACAAGGTTAAGGGACATTCGGGAAATGAATACAACGACATGGCGGATAAGCTCGCAAAAGAAGCTGTCGGAATAATATAAATTCAGGAGGTTTTTAAAATGAAAATATGTGTATTCGGAGCGTCAAGCAGCACGATTGATAAAGATTATGTGGAGCAAATTGAGGCTCTCGGAAGAAATATGGCAAAGCGCGGTCACTCGCTTATTTACGGCGCGGGAGCGTCGGGACTTATGGGCGCGGCTGCAAGAGGCGCGTACGAGCACGGCGCGGAAATTATCGGCGTTGTGCCGGATTTCTTCGAGGAGGAGGACATGGGCGTTGACGGCAAGATTTTTCAGGACTGTACCGAGCTCATAACAACCGAAAGTATGCGCGACCGCAAGAAAATAATGGAGGATACGGCAGACGCGTTTATAGTCGCGCCCGGCGGAATAGGCACTTTTGAGGAGTTTTTTGAGGTGTTTACATTAAAACAGCTTGAGCGCCATAATAAAGCAATCGCGGTTTTTAATGTGAACGGCTATTATGACGATATGCTTAACATGCTTGATAAGGCGGTTGAAAAGAATTTCCTCAGAAAGCCCTGCATGAACCTGTTCAAGGTATTCGACGACGAAACGGAAATGCTCGATTATATCGAAAATTACAAACCCGAAAAGGTGAATGTATTTCAGATGAAGGATATAAAATAAAAAAGCGTAATTTCCCGAAAAAACGCTTGACAAGCTGTAATTTTTGGTATATAATACTATAGCTTGTAAAAAACAGGCAATCCTTGCCCATGGCAAAGGTCATGGGACTAAAGTCCATAAGGAGGTGCAGAAAATGGCTGAAAACATGCTAAACAGCTATGAAACAATTTTTATCATTGACGCTGCTCTTGACGAGGAAGGCGTAACTGCTCTTAAGGATAAGTTCGTATCACTTATCGAAAAGAACGGTGAGCTTGAATCTGTAGACGAGTGGGGCAAGAGAAGACTTGCTTATGAAATAAATGATAGAACAGAGGGTGTTTACTATCTCGTAAACTTCAAAGCTAATGCCGATTTCCCGAAGGAATTGGACAGACAGTATAAGATTACGGAAGGCATCTTAAGAACTATCATCGTCAGAAAAGATGAGGAGTAAGCAATGAACAAAGTAATTTTAATGGGCAGGCTCACAAGAGATGTTGAAATGCGTCAGACGCCCGCAGGCGTAAGCCTCGCGAGATTTTCAATCGCGGTTGACAGACGCTTTTCGGGACGCGACGGTCAAAGACAGGCTGATTTTATCAACTGCGTCGCATGGCGTCAGACGGGCGAATTTATTTCGCGCTATTTCCAGAAGGGCAGTATGATTGCCGTTGTCGGAAGTATCCAGTCGAGAAGCTGGGACGGTCAGGACGGTAAAAAGCAGTACGCGAC
>CAYUSE010000281.1:0-1983 GCA_964447095.1 uncultured Lachnospiraceae bacterium
TCAGACGCAGATCTTACAAGAGAAGCAATGGGTGAAATTCTTTACGATGAATATCAGGAATTCCAAAATAGCGGTGACGCTGACTCAAAGGAAAATATGGCGAAATATATGAGCAATAACGGCGGCATTCCGTCGCCGAGCGACCCGAACTATGACCCGAATATTCAATATGAGGGTTCGCCGTATATCCCAACTGTGGGCTGGGGCGCTCTGACGGATGTAAACGAGCTTACTGTCAGCTTATACCAGAAGGTTAAAAATGCTTACAACCTCGGTGTTATGAGATCAGAGAAGGGTATCGGACGCGGTCAGATTGCGTTGGGAACGGAGCTTGAGCCTAAGGCGGAAGTAACAAGAGCAAAAGCTGCGAAATCACTTGTATTCGCGTTTATACTTACACAGACGCAGACTGATGAAAATCAGATAGTGCCTGATGGATTTACAACAGCTGCTCCGTCAGAAATTGTATTACCTAATCCGAACGCGCAGACAACAGTATTTAATTAAACCGATAAATAAGCAAATAAAAAACAGAGAGAAATTCAAAAATTTCTCTCTGTTTTTTATTTATTTTATTTGCCCGCCGGTTTCATTGTGGGGAACAGTAACACATCGCGGATAGCGGGGGAATCGGTCAGAAGCATACACATTCTGTCAATGCCGAATCCGATACCGCCTGTCGGAGGCATACCGATTTCAAGCGCCTTCATGAAGTCTTCATCTGTTGTATTTGCTTCTTCGTCGCCTTGAGCCAACAATTCCTCCTGAGCTTTGAAACGCTCTCTCTGGTCAATCGGGTCATTGAGTTCTGAATACGCATTCGCCATTTCCCAGCCGTTCATAAAGAACTCAAAACGCTCAACATAGTCGGGATTTTCGGGCTTTTTCTTTGTAAGCGGCGAAATCTCAACTGGGTGATCCATAACAAAGGTCGGCTGAATTAAATGCTCCTCGGCAAATTCTTCAAAGAATAAGTTTAGTATGTCGCCCTTTTTATGTCTTTCTTCATATTCAACATGGTGTTTTTTTGCCGCCTCGCGTGCTTCGTCAAGCGTTTTAATTTCGTTAAAATCAACATTAGCATACTTTTTAACAGCGTCAACCATTGTTATTCTTTCAAACGGCTTGCCCAAATCCATTTCAACGCCGTTATAAGTAATTTTTGTAGTTCCCAAAACCTCCTCGGCAACATGACGGTACAAATTCTCGGTTAAATCCATCATGCCATGGTAATCGGTGTACGCCTGATACAATTCCATAAGAGTAAATTCGGGATTATGACGTGTGTCAAGACCTTCGTTTCTGAAAACTCGTCCAATCTCATAAACCTTATCAAAGCCGCCGACAATAAGCCGCTTCAAATAAAGCTCAAGTGAAATACGAAGCTTAAAGTCTTCATCAAGCGCGTTAAAATGCGTTTCAAACGGACGAGCCGCAGCGCCGCCTGCGTTTGACACAAGCATAGGAGTTTCAACCTCTAAAAAGCCCTGATTGTTAAGATAAGCACGAATAGATGCAATAATTTTCGAGCGGTTCATAAATGTCTTTTTTACATCTTCGTTCATAATAAGGTCGATATAGCGCTGGCGATAACGCAGATCTGTGTCGGTCATACCATGGAATTTTTCCGGCAGAGGCTGAAGCGATTTTGAAAGCAGTGTTATTTTTGATACTCTTATTGAAATTTCACCTGTCTGAGTAGTGAAAACTTCGCCCTCTGCGCCGATAATATCGCCTATATCAAGCTTTTTAAAGCGGTTATATTCATCTTCTCCCAAAATATCCTTTTTAACAAAAAGCTGTATCTGACCGTCAATATCGGCAACATGAACAAAGCCAACCTTGCCCATGCCGCGCTTTGACATAATTCTGCCTGCAATCGACACAACTTGTCCGTCAAATGGCGAAATATGCGCGTCAATGATTTCAATTTCATCGCTGCCGCGTTTTGTCAGCTCGCGTTTTTCAATTGTATAGTTTTCT
>CAYUSE010000282.1:0-1668 GCA_964447095.1 uncultured Lachnospiraceae bacterium
AATGATGGCTTTGCCGCAGATTGTTCTTTTGTGCGACAAATTTATCGAAAGGACCTCCTTTAAGAAAGAAACAGTTGAAGCAGATAAGGCGGCAAGACGCGAGCTTTCGGGAGTAATGATAGCGAACGGACGCATACGCGGTCAGGTGAACGGATTTGTTGACGGCGTGTTTACGGGAATTATAAAGGGTAATGTAGACGCCAGGATTGAAGTTGGGGATATAGAGGAACAACAGGCAGTGGCGGCGATAGAAGAGCATAGCGAGGTGATAGAAAGTGAAGAAATCGAAGAATTTAATTAAAGTAATTTCATTTTTTACAGCGTTTTTTGTCGCGTTAAATCTTTTGCCGGTAAATGTGTTTACGGAGAATGATGCGGTTTCCATATCAAGCATAAATGAGTTTAAAAGCTTTATGGAAAAATGCGCTTATGACGAATATTCAAGGAATAAAAAATTTGTTCTGCAAAATGATATAGATTTATCAGGAGCGGAAATTAAAAGCGCAGAAATATTCTGCGGTGTCTTTGAAGGCGGAGGTCATACGCTTAAAAATGTGTCTTTTACGTCGGAAAGTGAAAACAAGGGTCTTTTCAGTCAGCTTTCCAAGGATGCTGTTATAAAGGACTTATATGTGACAGGCGAAGTTAAGGGGAGTTCTGCATCAACGGCGGAATCGCTTATAAAAAAACGTGCCTCATCGCTTCTTAAAAAACAGGATATAATAAGTGACGAGGATGACGGCGGCTCAATGGGCGGTATCGCAGGATATAATGAGGGAAAAATTATAAACTGCTCTTTCGGCGGCAAGATAAAGGGACAGAAAAATACAGGCGGAATAGCAGGCTATAACGCAATGACGGGCGTTATAGATTCTTGTCTTAATACCGCTGAAATCAATGCCGACAGCGAGGTCGGCGGCATTGCGGGCTATAATGAGGGCAGAATAAAGCTTTCCAAAAACAGCGGAACTATTTGCGCCGATGCAAATGAAAATACGGTAAACGGCGGCGGAATTTGCGGAAACAATAAGGGCGCGCTTTATGCATCTACAAATAACGGCTCGGTAGGCGGAGAAAAATTCGGCGATAATATAGGAGGCGTCTGCGGAATTCAGAGCGGAGAAATACGCGAATGTATAAATAACGGAGAGGTTAAAGGACGCAGGAGCGTCGGCGGCGTATGCGGCAGATTTGAGCCGTACACAGATATAGATTTATCTTATGAAAGCGCGAGAGCTGCCATCGAAAAACAGGCTGAAACACTGAAAAATGATTTAGAGGATGGCAAATCTAAAATTTTGGATTACGCGCTTGACTTAATTGACGGCAACGGTGAACTGTCATCCCTGCTGTCACTGCTCGGCGTATCTGACGGGGCAGACAGAACAAAAAGCAGGCTTGACGCGCTTTCAAATTCAGCAGCGAATATGATGGACAGCATAGCAAATGCGGCTGATGCGGTAAGCGGAAGCGATATAAGCGGAACACTTGACAGCGCGCTTGAAGAGTTAAAAGATACTGCGTCGCAGACAAAGAGCGACCTTGCGTCATTTTTGGATGATAATACAGATACTATCCGAGACGTGAGCAATTCGCTTACAAATACTCTCGAAAGCGTTGACAGCACGCTCCATGAATTTGACGGTGCGGGTTAGGATATAGACAGGC
>CAYUSE010000282.1:1678-1973 GCA_964447095.1 uncultured Lachnospiraceae bacterium
CAGGCTTACCGCGGATTTAAGAGATGCGATAGACAAGGGCGAGGGTGATGTTGACGAGGCTAAAGACAGGTTGAAAGACCGTCTTAACAAGCTTGAAGACAATATTGACGAAGCCTCCGATAATCTTTACGAAACGCGTGAGGAGCTCCAAAAGCTGATAAAACAGACGCGGTCAGCGGCAAGTGAAATGGAAAACGCGTTTGAGCAGATTGACAGAACGGCGGAGGATATTAGCAGAGAAATGAGCAATATCAGAGCGACAATAAATAATTTTATCAAAAATATAGATAACAGT
>CAYUSE010000283.1:0-1952 GCA_964447095.1 uncultured Lachnospiraceae bacterium
GGTATGGTCGTCACCAAATACAGAAATATACGCCTTTGCGTACCGTAAATCATTCGTTACGCTCACCGATACGACGCTCGTCATCATCGGTATGCGGCTATCCTTTAAATCACGGATAACATTCGCAAGCTCACGGCGTACTTCCTCGTTGATTTTATCTATTCTTGCCATAATCTTTCCTTTATCTCTCTATTTCTTCCATTATAAAGCATTCAATAACATCACCCTCTTTAACGTCATTGAAGTTTTCAATACCAAGACCGCACTCGAAGTTTTCGGGCACTTCTTTCGCGTCGTCCTTAAATCTCTTCAGGCTGTCAATTTTACCCTCGTGAACAATGACACCGTCACGCACAAGTCTGATGTCGGCATTGCGCTGAATTTTACCCTGAGTTACATAGCAGCCCGCAATTGTTCCGACACCCGATACCTTAAATGTCTGCCGTACATCGGCATAACCAAGCACAACCTCCTTATATTCGGGGTCAAGCATACCTTTCATAGCAGCTTCTATTTCCTCTATCGCCTGATAAATTACGCGGTAAAGGCGAATATCAACATCCTGCTGTTCGGCAGCCGAAACCGCTCCCGCATCGGGACGCACGTTAAAGCCGACAATAATCGCGTTTGACGCATTCGCAAGCATTACGTCCGACTCATTTATCGCGCCGACGCCGCCGTGAATTGCTCTTACTCTTACCTCGTCGTTCGACAATTTTTCAAGCGACTGCTTAACGGCTTCAACAGAACCCTGAACGTCAGCCTTGATAATAACGTCAAGCTCCTTCATATTGCCCTCGTCAATCTGGCTGAACAGATTATCGAGCGACACCTTAACCACCTGATTAAATTTATTTTCCTGTAATTCCTGCTTTCTCTGCTCGGCAACCTCTCTTGCAAGCTTTTCGTTTGATACTACAACAAGCTTATCGCCGCCTGTAGGAGCTTCCGAAAGTCCCAAAACCTCAACAGGCACCGACGGTCCTGCCGCCTTTACGCGTCTGCCCTTGTCGTTTACCATAGCTCTTACGCGTCCTACAGCCGTTCCCGCAATAATAAAATCGCCGACCTTAAGCGTACCGTTCTGTACAAGCACGGTCGCGACAGGGCCTCTGCCCTTATCAACCTGTGCCTCAATTACCGTACCGCTTGCCGTTCTGTTCGGATTTGCCTTCAATTCCTGCATATCCGCAACAAGAAGAACCATTTCCAGAAGCCCGTCAATATTCTGCTTCTGCTTTGCCGAAACCTCAACGCAAACAGTATCGCCGCCCCATTCCTCGGGAACAAGGTCATGCTCAACAAGCATTTGCTTAACCCTTTCGGGATTTGCGCCGTCCTTATCTATTTTGTTAATAGCAACAATTATCGAAACTCCCGCCGCTTTAGCGTGGTTTATAGCTTCAATTGTCTGCGGCATTATACCGTCGTCCGCCGCTACAACAAGTATCGCCACGTCAGTAACCTGCGCGCCTCTCGCTCTCATTGTTGTAAACGCCTCGTGACCCGGCGTATCAAGGAAGGTGATTTCACGGTCATTTAATTTTACGCTGTACGCGCCTATATGCTGTGTAATTCCGCCTGCCTCAGTATCCGTTACACTCGTATGACGGATTGCGTCAAGAAGCGATGTTTTACCATGGTCAACGTGACCCATAACTACAACAACCGGTGAACGCGGAATTAAATCCTCGGGCTTATCCTCTTCCTCGGTATCCATAAACAGACGCTCCTCTTTCGTGAGAACAATCTCCTGATTTACGGTAATTCCGAAATCCTCGCCGATAATCTGCGCCGTCTCAAAATCAATCGCCTGATTCATAGTCGCCATTACGCCGAGAGCCATAAGCTTTTTCATTATTTCCGCAACACTTTTGCCTATTTTTGACGCAAAATCGCCTACCAGAATAGCCTCGGGAATTTCAACCTCGGTTATTACCTTCGGCTTCGGC
>CAYUSE010000284.1:0-1948 GCA_964447095.1 uncultured Lachnospiraceae bacterium
CATTAAAAAAATAAAGGCTGTTGTGCTAAAAACAACAGTCTTTATTTTATTGTCCCTCCGCCCAAAACCAAATCGCCGTCATAGAACACAACCGCTTGTCCGGGAGTAATCGCGCGCTGCGGTTTATCGAACACGACCTTTACGTTTCCGTCAGAAAGCGGATAAAGCATCGCATCGGCGGGCGGCGCCTGGTAGCGTGCCTTGGCCTGTATTTTAATTGGTTCTGTCGGGAATTCGCCCGATATAAAATTTACATCAGATGCGACAAGAGTATCGGAAAATTCCATACCTTTTTCGCCGAGAATTATTGTATTCCGTTCCGCGTCAATTTCCTTTATAAACATTGGTCTGCCATAAGCGCCTATTCCCTTGCGCTGACCCACAGTGTAGTAAATCAAGCCCTTATGCATACCGATTTTTTCGCCGTTAATATTGAGAATGTCGCCCTCCTGCGGCTGATATCCCGAGTAATCGGTAATAAACCTTGCGTAATCATCGTCCTCAACAAAGCATATTTCCTGACTGTCCGGCTTATTTGCAACTTTGAGATCATATTTTTCCGCCAAAGCCCGAACTTTGTCTTTGTTATAGCCTCCAAGCGGCATAAGTGTATGCGCGAGCTGTTCCTGAGTGAAATTATACAGTACATAACTCTGGTCTTTTTTCGCCGCTTTAGACATTCTTAAAACGTATTTATCATTTTGCTGTTCAATAATCGCATAATGCCCTGTCGCTATGTAATCAATATCCATTGCGCGCGCTTTTTTTAGCATCGCGTCAAATTTAAGATACTTGTTGCAGCGTATGCACGGATTTGGTGTTCTGCCGCGCTTGTATTCTTCTATAAAATTATCAACGACCTTTTCTTTAAAGAGGTCTTTAAAATTCATAACATAAAAATCAATGCCAAGCTTATCGCATACGCGCCGCGCGTCCTCTACCGCGCTTTCGGCGCAGCATCCCTCATGCGCTGAGTTTTCGCTGTCTGAATACGTCCAGAGACGCATTGTCGCTCCGATTACATGGTAGCCCTGTTCCTTAAGCAATGCCGCCGCAACCGAGCTGTCAACGCCGCCCGACATTCCTATTAAAACGCTTTTCATTTATTCCTCCGTATAATTTAGTCAACCAATTTCGGTCCTATTTCTGTAATATCACCTGCACCCATTGTGAACACAATATCGCCTTCACGGACATTTTTCTTCAAAAACTCAACAATATCCGAAAAATCGTCTATATACCTCGTGCTTATTCCCCGCGATTTAATTTCCTCCGCCAAGTTTTCGGGCTTCGTAACACCGTCAGACTGTTCCCGTGCCGCGTAAATATGCGTTAAAATCAATTTGTCCGCGTCATCAAACGCTTCGGTAAACTCACGCCAGAGCGTGCGCGTGCGCGAATACGTATGCGGCTGAAAAACGCACCATATTTTGTTGTGAGGGAAATTCTTTGCCGCCGATAAAGTCGCTTTGATTTCTGTCGGGTGATGCGCGTAATCGTCAAGCACAATTGCGCCGTTTAAAAATCCTTTTTTCTCAAAGCGGCGGTGAGTGCCTTTAAAGGTTTCAATCCCCTTAGCAGCTGTTTTTGCGTTGACGCCCAGCAAATCGCATACCGCAATTGTGGCAAGTGAGTTTAAAATATTATGCTCGCCGGGAACATTCAGGTCTATATCACAGATTTTTTCTCCGCTTTTATATACGTCAAATGACGGATAGCCTGCGTGATATTTGATATTTTCAGGATAGTAGTCATAAACACTTTCCATACCGTAAGTCGTGATATTAAGACCCGTGCCGTGAAGAGCCTTTTGTATATTTTTGTCGCTGCCCAGAGCCACAACGTGTCCGACATCTTTTGTAAGCATGGCGAATTTGCGAAAGCTTTCAATTATTTCATCAATCCCCGAAAAGAAATCAAGATGATCTTCTTCTATATTTGTGATAAG
>CAYUSE010000285.1:0-1948 GCA_964447095.1 uncultured Lachnospiraceae bacterium
TATGTAAATGTCGAAACACTTAAAATTCTTTACGGTCTTATTGATATTTATATGCCCGACATGAAATATTACAGCGACAAGTACGCTGTAAAATATTCGCTTGCGCCCGATTATTTTAATATCGCGTCAAAGGCGGTGGAGGAAATGTTCCGTCAGACGGGAAAGCCTGTATTTAAGGACGGAATAATGCAAAAAGGCGTGCTTGTCCGTCATCTTATGCTTCCGAATTTGCTGTTTGACACGAAAAAAATTATGGACTATCTTTATAAAACCTACGGAGATGACATTTATATAAGCATAATGAGCCAATACACTCCGCTCGATAATGTAAAAACATATCCCGAGCTTAATAAAAAACTCAACACGCGTCATTATGACGCAATGGTGGAATATTGCATGAATTTGGGTATAAAAAACGCTTTTATTCAGGAGGGTGACGCGGCAAAAGAAAGCTTTATTCCCGATTTTGAATAATTTATTACAATATTTACAAAATGTTTTATGAGCTTTGACAATTTAATGAAGTTTATTGACATTTAAAATGTTTGTGTTGTAGAATTATTTTGATTAAATAGCATTTATGCTTTCATATTAAGGAGGATGATAACAGTGAAAAAGTTTATTTCATCATTAGTATGCGCGGCGCTGTGCGCGTCAATGCTTCCTGCATCAGCATTGGCAGCTCAGAATACGCCCGAAGCTGCTGGAGGAATTAAAGCAACACTTCGCTTTGATTATCCGCAGAGACTTGAAAAGGTGCAGGAAAAAAATATCGTCGTTACTATGTATCGCGGAAACGAAGAAATTGGTAAAATTCCGTTTGACGGTGAGGTGACGGGCGAAATTAAAAATCAAACCGTTACGGTAAAGAAAAATAACGAGGGCGGCGAGGATATTGCTAATGGCGGAGAAATAGGATATTTTGACATCAATGTTGAAAATCTTCCGCAAGGAGATTATAAATTTAAGCTTACAGGTAAAGATTATGCAGATTTTGAAACAAGAACTGTTACGCTTAACGATTATTCACAGCATGTGATTTTAGGCACAGGCGACAGAACCTTTTCAATAGGCGATGTTGATAATGACGGAGAGGTTACAAAAAAAGACCGCAGCCTTATTGAGAAAGCTCTTGATACAAATTCATCGCAGTATGATTTAAACGGCGACGGCAAGGTGAATATTATTGACCTTGCTTATGTAAATCATCAGATAGGAGCACGGAATACATCAAGAATAGTCGATACCGAGCTTATTGCAGGGAAGGCAGTTGACACATCAAAGACGACTGAAAACTTGAATGTTACAGGTGATATTGACAATGTTTTTACTCAGAATAATACTGAGTCTGTTCAGTTTGCGTCAAAGGAACAGTCGTATGAAATTTCAATCCCGATTGAAATGAAAAAAGCTTCCGAAATGGAGCAGATTGAAATTGTATCGCCCGATGTTTACGGCGCTCCTACACAGGGCAGCGCTGAGGTTACATATATTGAGGACGGACAGGAAAAAACAGATTATATACAGTTTAATAATGAGCTTCCTTCGGATGTAAGCCTGCTTAATGAAACGGAAACAACAAGCGTTGTTATAAATTTAGGAAAACGTGTTGCGGTTAAGAAAATCGTTATTAACGTAACGAAGGTTAAGGGCAGCGGCGAAAAACCTGAATTTGCGGTTTTGCAGGAGGTTAAGTTCCTTAAAGAAATCGTTCCCGAAAATCCTGTTAAACAGACACTGCATGTCAGAAATGTGAAGGCTGAGCCGAAAAGCGAGAGTGTAAGCCTGTCATGGGACGAGTTCCCGAACATTACGGGCTACAAAATTTACTACGGCGAAAGTAAAAACACAATGACGCAGGAAATGACGGTTGATGTAAATTCGGCTCTTGTAACAGGTCTGAAAAATTTAAAGACATATTACTTTAAAGTTACTCCGATAAGCGATG
>CAYUSE010000286.1:0-1941 GCA_964447095.1 uncultured Lachnospiraceae bacterium
TTTCGCATATTATAAACGGTCATGTTCCTGTAAAGACGAAGAAAGGTGAAAGTCCGATTAAGGCAAACGGCAAGCTTCTTGTAATTGACGGAGGATTGTCCCGTGCGTATCAGGCACAAACGGGAATTGCGGGATACACGCTTTTGTTTAATTCACACGGTTTGCTCCTTAGCGCGCATGACGCGTTTGAGTCCGTGAGCAGCGCGATTAAGAAGGAAAAGGATATTTATTCGACACTTGATATAATTGAGTACGCGCCGAGGCGTCTGCTTGTTGAGGACACGGATTTGGGCAAACGGCTTTCAAAGAAAATAGACGCGCTTCACGCGCTTGTTGACGCGTACAGAAAGGGTATTATAAAATGATAGAACCATTGTTGATAGAGGTAAAAGTCCCGAACGGGAATTACGAGGTCTGCGTTACCGTAAAGGCGCATGAGGACACTGTTTTTTCGGTGTTATCCCAAAGCCGCAGATTTATGGCGCACGATATTGAAATAAAAAACGGCTGTCAGACTGATGTTACTTTTAATGTAAATGTTTGCGATGTACATAAGCGTGACTGTGATTATTATGAGATTAAGACGGTGCAGATTTATATTCTTACGGAAGGCGCAGTTACGGCAACTGCCGCAGTGTCGCCTGTTGACGTTCCGACAATTTATATCGCGGGAGACTCGACAGTTACCGACCAACCGGCGGAATATCCGTACAATCCGAAATCGACCTATTGCGGCTGGGGGCAGATGTTACCGCAGTTTTTGAAGACGGGCATTGCTGTTTCAAATCACGCGCAGTCCGGCTCAACAACGCAGGATTTTAAAGAGATAAACTTTACCGCGTTTTGCGATAAAATCAAGACGGGGGATTATCTTATTATTGAATTCGGGCATAATGACCAGAAAATTGAAACGCTTGACGCTTTTGGCGGTTATGCGGAAAATTTACGGTATTTTATAAATTTTGCGCGGAAAAAAGGCGCAAAGCCTATTTTATGCTCGCCGATTAACCGCATAATCTTTCAGGAGGACGGCACGCTTTTAAATCTTCTGGGCGAATACAGGAATGCCGTTAAAGCGGTTGCGGAGGAAACAAATACGCCGTTTATTGATTTGTGGTCGCGCACAACAGAATATTTTGAAACGGCAGGACCCGTTAAATCATGGGATTTCTTTTGGGGAAACGGCACAGACAGAGACTACACACACACCAATGACATCGGCGGCAAGCTTATTGCAAAAATGGTGTCGCAGGAGCTGCTTAATCAGAAAACAGCATTTTGGGAATTTATAAAATCTGACGACATTCAAATAACGCAGATTTTTGCCGATAAGGGCGATAAAGCTGATAACTCAAATGAGCTTTCGCACCTTAAAACAATCGGTCTTGTAAATACTCCGTCAAAGCTTACGGATATTGACAATGATATAACAAATATATAAATTTGACATAATTTTGATTACAAGTATGTTACGGGAGTGTTTCAATCCACGTTATCCACACACTTATCCACAGTATTTGTGCTGGAAGTATGTCCTTTTATCCACTTATCCACACCTGCGAGACGATGAAAGGACAGGCTTATCCACACAGTATAAGTTTACATAACACGTCATATACTAATTTTTTACTGAATTTGCTTCTGTAATGGCTTGACAAACACATATAAAATATTATAAACTATTAACAATAATGAACAACCGAAAGGAAGGATACTTTACAATGATGAAGAATGCTGATAAGACAATGGACAAAATCGTCGCGCTGTGCAAGGGACGCGGATATGTGTACCCCGGCAGCGAGATTTACGGAGGTCTTGCCAATACTTGGGATTACGGTCCTCTGGGCGTTGAGTTTAAAAATAATGTTAAAAAGGCATGGTGGAAAAAGTTTATACAGGAGTCGCCGTATAACGTCGGTATCGACTGCGCTATTCTGATGA
>CAYUSE010000287.1:0-1934 GCA_964447095.1 uncultured Lachnospiraceae bacterium
GCTTCTCAACATTACTAATGAACCCTTGATATATAAAATACAGGAGGAATATTTAAAATCCGGCTCGGATATTATAACGACGAACACTTTCGGCGCAAATCCGCTAAAAGCAGAAAGCATCGGAGTAAGCATTGATATTATAATTGCGGCGGCGATAGGAGCGGCAAAAAAGGCTGCTGAAAAATACTCGATGCCTGATAAACCGAGATTTGTCGCGTTTGATATGGGACCTACGGGAAGACTTCTTGAGCCTTTGGGCGATTTATCATTTGATGATTGTTATGAAAGCTTTGCGGGAGTCGCAAAAACCGCAGAAAAATGCGGCGCGGATTTAGTTATTATAGAAACAATGTCTGACACCCTTGAAGCGAAGGCGGCAGTTTTGGCAGTTAAGGAAAATACAAATTTACCTGTTTTCTGCACAATGACGTTTGATGAAAATGCAAAAACGCTTACGGGCGCGGACGTCAAAGTAATGTCGGCAATGTTTGAGGCTTTGGGCGTGGATTGTCTCGGTATTAACTGCGGTTTGGGACCAGAGCAGATAGCCTGTATCATGGAGGATTTGGCGGCTGTTTCGTCAATTCCGATTATGGCGCAGCCAAATGCAGGACTTCCTCAGATTGTTGACGGAAAGACAGTGTATGATGTAAATCCCGAGCAGTTTGGAGAAGAATGCGAAAAAATTGCGGCAATCGGCGCGAGTGTAATCGGCGGCTGCTGCGGAACAACGCCTGAGCACATAAGGGCAATGATTGAAAAATGCGAAAAATACACGCCGATTGTCGAGGAAAAGGATTTCACGGTTGTAGCGTCTTATTCAAAGGCGGTGTATCTTGATAATCGTCCTGTTATTATCGGCGAAAGAATAAACCCGACAGGTAAAAAGAAATTTCAGCAGGCTCTAAGAGAGCAGGATATTGACTATATTTTAAATGAAGCATTTTCACAGCAGGAAGCAGGCGCGCATATACTCGATGTAAATGTAGGGCTTCCGGAAATTGACGAGTGCGCGACAATGGAAAAGGCTGTAAAGGCAATCAGCGCCGCTGTTAATCTGCCCTTGCAGATTGACAGTTCCGACCCTGCAACGGTTGAAAGGGCGCTTAGAATTTACAATGGAAAGCCGATGATAAATTCGGTAAACGGCAAAAAGGAAAGCATGAAAGATATTTTCCCGATTGTTCAAAAATACGGAGGCGTTCTTGTAGGACTGTGCCTTGACGAAAACGGTATTCCGCCGACCGCGGAGGAAAGGGTAAAAATTGCGGAAAATATTGCGGAAGAGGCGGCAAAATACGGAATAAAGCGGAAAAATCTTGTTATGGACGCGCTTACGCTTACTATATCGGCGCAGCAGACGGAGTCTGCGGAGACTATAAAAGCACTTAAAATGATAAAAGAGCAGCTTGGAATTAAAACGGTGCTTGGCGTGTCGAACATTTCATTCGGACTGCCCAGACGTGAAATCGTAAACGGAACATTTTTCGCGCTCGCTCTTCACAGCGGTCTTGACGCGTGTATTATAAATCCGTGTGCCGACAGTATGATGAACTCGTACAGAGCATACCGCGCGCTTGCGTGCATTGACGAGGGCTGCAAGGATTATGTGGAGGCTTACGCCGGAACAAAAGCGCAGACGTCTGTTATAAAAACGGACGAAAATAAGGCTTCCGAGGAAAATATAAACGCTCTTTATAATATAATAATAAAGGGACTGAAAGACCAATCGTATAAGGAAACGGAAGAGGAACTCAAATCTTTTGAGCCTATGGAAATAATTAACGGGATACTTATTCCCGCGCTTGATGCGGTAGGCAGTGAATTTGAGAAGGGAACTATGTTTTTACCGCAGCTTATGATGAGCGCGGAAACGGTTAAAAATTCCTTTGACGCGATAAAGAAATACATAGAAGAGAGCGGAACAAAGCAGG
>CAYUSE010000288.1:0-1934 GCA_964447095.1 uncultured Lachnospiraceae bacterium
ATCAATTTTTATACTGTTTCGGCGGAAACAAAGTCTCTTGCAAATCAACTGATGATTGCGGTTGCGTTTATAGCGTTTTTCGTATCAATTTCATCAATCACAATAGTTGGAATTTTGCGGGGCGGCGGAGATACCCGCTTTTGTCTTGTAACTGAGATGCTCACGCTTTGGGCTGTCGCGCTTCCGCTCGCGCTTACGGGTATGCTGTTGAAGCTTCCCGTTGTCGCAGTTCTGCTTTTGATGAAAATTGACGAGCCTCTCAAGAGCATAATCTGCGTTATACGAATAAACAGAAATAAATGGATTAAATCGCTCACAAGAGAAAATATATAGCGGAAAGGATATGTGATTATGCGAATTTTAGGAATTGATTACGGTGATGCCCGTGTCGGTATTGCAGTAAGCGACCTGCTTGGACTTACGGCACAGGGTATCGGCACAATAAAAAACACGGGTAAAAAATACCTTCTTGCAGAGCTTCATAAAATCATAAATGAATACAAGCCTGAAAAAATCGTAGTTGGGCTGCCGAAAAATATGGACGGAAGCATCGGCTTTCGCGGCGATGCAACGTATAAATTTACGGATAATCTCAAAACTATATATAACGGTGAAATAATATATTGGGATGAACGCCTTACAACCGTCGGCGCATCACGCTTTTTAAATGAAACAAATACGAGAGGAAAAAAGCGCAAGGGCGTTGTTGATACGGTAGCGGCATGTCTTATTTTAGAGGGATACCTCAATTCAAAAATTTGATTGACTTTTTATAAAATATGTATTACAATAGTCTTAGAAAGCTTTTTATTTAAGAAAGGAAAAACTTATGGAAAACAATATTATTATTTTAGAAGATGAACACGGCTGTGAAATTGAATTTGAAACGATTGACGTTTTTGAATTTGAAGGCATAACATATTTTGCTCTTTTAGAGGTTATGCCCGAAGGTCAGGAAACAGACGAGGTGCTTATAATGCAGGTGGAGGGCGATATTGAGTCCGAGGAAGCAGAGCTTGTAATGGTTGATGATGAAAATCAGCTGAAAGCGGCTTTTGAAGAATTTCTCCGCCGTGATGAGGAAAATCAAAAGTAATCAATCTGTAACTGATTTTTAAATAAAAATGTAGAATTTTCCTATTGTAATTTTACCTTTTTTGTGGTATGATAATCATACAGACAACTTAATAAACTACCCTGAGATTTCGCGTGATAAAGCCTATTTTTTACCAACACATCTTATAAGGGACATTATCTCCGGCTGCGGCATATACGCCTCCTTTTCTTCGGAAATGCCAGTGGACATATAAAGCAATCGGGTTAAGACCCACCTGCTTTTGCAGGTAGAAATGCGGCTTTTTTAAACGGTTATCTCGGGGTTTTTATTTAGACTTATATTAAAGAAAAAAAGGTGCTTAGCACCTTTTTTCTTTAAACTTTTATTTTCTTAAATATTTTTTCATAAGACGTCCGATTTCTTTAATATCAATCGGCTTTGAAACGTGAGCATTCATACCGCAGTCAAGACATCTTTGAACATCCTCCGAAAAAGCGTCAGCAGTCATTGCGATAATCGGCAAGTCTTTATCACCTCTGTTCATCTTTCGAATTTCCTCAGTCGCTTCATATCCTGTCATAACAGGCATTCTTATATCCATCAATATTGCATCGTAATAACCCTCAGGAGAATTTTCAAACTTTTCAACACATACCTTTCCGTTTTCCGCCCATTCCATATCAAGACCAAACTGTGTTGACAGAAGCTCATTCGCAATCTCCCAATTCAGCTCATTATCCTCGGCAACAAGAATTTTAGCGCCATGAAAATCTGCCATACTGTCCTCATGCTTTTCTTCTGTTTCTAAAACTTCATCGCTGTATTGACGAAGTCCGAGATACAGTGTCGATTTAAACAACGGCTTAGAAATAAATCC
>CAYUSE010000289.1:0-1930 GCA_964447095.1 uncultured Lachnospiraceae bacterium
ATTATGGGGTCTGTCGCTTTTAAGCGTTTTGCTTTGCAGTTTAATTGCTTTATTCGGCGTTAATATTCCGATTGTCACAATTCCTGTAACGGCGGTAATTACGGCCGGAATGTCTGTTATGTTTCTTGACGGCTACAGAGGCAGAGAAGTGAGCAGCGAGCAGCTTTTTGACGGCTTTAAGAATTTTAAACATACAGCCGGCGGAATGTGCTGGAAAATACTTTGGATTTTTATATGGTCGCTTATTCCCGCTGCGGGCATTGTATTAGGCATTGTAAAATCAATAGCGTATTTGTTTACTCCGTATATTTTGCTTGAGCAGCCGAATATTTCCGCAACTGAGGCGCTTCGCGAGTCAATTCGCAGGACAAAGGGAATTAAGGGTCAGATATTTGTAGCGGTGCTTTTGCCTGTTGTAGCGTTTGCGCTTGTGTTTACGGTGTTTGCCCTGCTGGCGTTTATACCCGTTATCGGCTCGTTTTTTGCGACGATTGATGCGATTATAACTATTGTGTATCTGTTGTTTATAAGACTGTTTATCGGTCTTGTTACGGCAGGATTTTATGATATTGCAAAAAACAGATAAGAGAAAAATTTACATTTTTTTCTCTATACCACTTTACAAGCGAAAAAAAAAGGACTATAATAAAAAATGCGAAAAAGTTAAATTTATATAAACTATATATTTAAGGGGTGTTTTACAATGGAAAAGCAAAATATCGATTGGCAAAACATTGGGTTTGGTTACGTTAAGACCGACAAGCGTTTTGTTTCCAATTATAAAGACGGCGCATGGGATAACGGCGCTCTTATAGAGGACGACATGATTACCATGAGCGAGTGCGCGTGCGTTTTACAGTATGCTCAGACAATATTTGAGGGCATGAAGGCGTACACAACCGAAAATGGAGACACGGTCGTTTTCCGTCCCGACCTGAATGCGGAGCGTTTGGCAAACAGCGCAAAACGCATGGAAATGCCG
Organism: uncultured Lachnospiraceae bacterium; assembly: GCA_964447095.1. Lineage (GTDB taxonomy): Bacteria > Bacillota > Clostridia > UBA1381 > UBA1381 > JALEPO01. Next base: position 983 of record CAYUSE010000289.1, read on the forward strand.
GTATTCCCCGAGGACAAATTCGTTGAAGCCGTAAAGCAGGTTGTAAAAGCAAACATGTCATTTGTTCCGCCTTACGGCAGCGGCGCAACGCTTTACTTACGTCCGTACATGTTCGGTATAAACCCCGTAATCGGTGTTAAGCCGGCAACGGATTATCAGTTCAGAATATTTGCTACTCCTGTAGGACCTTACTTCAAGGGCGGCGCAAAGCCGATCACAATCCGCGTTTCTGATTTTGACCGCGCGGCTCCTCACGGAACGGGTCATATAAAAGCAGGTCTTAACTACGCTATGAGCCTCCATGCTATTGTTTCGGCGCATGAGGAGGGATATGACGAAAATATGTATCTTGACGCGCAGACGCGTACAAAGGTTGAGGAAACGGGCGGCGCGAACTTCTTGTTTATCACAAAGGACAACAAGGTTGTAACGCCTAAATCAGACAGTATCCTGCCGTCAATTACAAGACGTTCTCTTATGTATGTTGCTAAAGAGTACCTCGGACTTGAAACGGAGGAGAGAGAAGTTTATCTTTCCGAGCTTGACGATTTCGCAGAATGCGGCTTGTGCGGAACAGCGGCGGTTATATCGCCTGTAGGAAAAATCGTAGACCATGGCAGAGAGATTTGCCTGCCAAGCGGTATGAGCGATATGGGTCCGGTTACGAAGAAGCTCTACGATACGCTTACCGGTATTCAGATGGGACGTATTGAAGCGCCAAAGGACTGGATAGTTAAAATTGATTAAATATCAGATAAATCAAAAAAACGGCTCTATGAGCCGTTTTTTAATGCAATAATTTATTCGTTCCAAATCATTGTATATTGGATTTCGTCATTGTCGGAATTAAGCACAGCGCCGTCAATCAAAAAGCCCCGGATTGCGGCAAATTTAATCGACTTGCTGTTTTTTGCATAAACATTCAAATTCAGCATTGAATACTCGGTT
>CAYUSE010000290.1:0-1916 GCA_964447095.1 uncultured Lachnospiraceae bacterium
ATGCGCTTATAGTTTCATCAAAGCTATAGCTCTTCTGAGTTGAGTCGCCTAAAATGTGAATTGTCGGCTTACCGTCTGCGGTGTTATTATCAAGCGGAGTAATTTTTATATTTTTAACTCCGACCGTCTTTGCGTCGGAGGCTGACGCGAGCGATTTTGGCTCTATTTCTATTTCAATAAAGTCTTCTCCCGTCGCAAAATCGTATGACCATACGTGTTCATTCCATACCGCACTTACGGTTCTGGGGACCTGTTTACAGTTATCCCAATTGTTTGTGCCTGTGAGATTTCCGCCGTTCATACCCGTGGGAGCGACAATAGTGTCGTCTTTTGTGCCTGTAATCTCAACCTCGAGATGATACGCACCGGGCTTGCCTGTGTCTATGCGGTAGATAAGTCCGCCGTTATTGTAATCATCGCCGTCGTTGCTGTTGTTCTTTTTATGAAGATATGCGCCGTCCTTTTCAGTAATCTGAGCGCCTTCACTTGAAATTGAAATTTCTGAAACAGGCGCAACCTGTCTCTCATGTCCCGAAGGCATTATCGCGCTTGATTTTGCAACAAAGCCCTGACCGTTTGCCGCTGTATATTCAGGTACTGCTGACATTTTTGTAAAATCTACAGTCACTGCGTCTTTAATTATTGGTTTTTCCGTAGACGCAGGGGCTGTAGGGGAGAGCGTGTTGACAGTATATGCTCCGCATAGCGGCTGCATGCTTTTGAGTGAATTCCAAACCATAACTTTGTCCGCCTCTATACCTTCTATAGTAATCGGATTTTCTGTAACTTCTTTAGTTTTTACCATAGAAACCGCTCTGCCGTTATACTTTACGGCAATAACCGTTCCGCTTGTTATATTTTCAAGTGTGACAACCGTGTTTCCGTTTTCGATTTTAACGTCCTTTATAGACGCTTTTTTATCGGGGACTGTTGTTTCGCTCGGCGGCATACTTGTAGGCTTTGCTGTTTCGCTCGGTTTGCCCGTAGGCTCCGCGGTAGACTCAGGATTATCGTCCGTAACCTCTCTTTTATACGTTACGGATATATTGTTTATATCAAATACCTCTCCGCCTGCGTATATTCCCATGTTTAGCTTACCTTTTTCATACGTCTGCGGAAAAGTTGCAAATGTGCAGGAGTCTGCGCCTGTGCCTTCGCCTGAAACGGCGATGGTCTGACTTTTGTAATCAATAGTCACTGTAACCTTAGACGGAACTCCGTTTTGGAATTTGCCGCACATATTCAGGTATTGATGCTCATTGTTTTTTGAGCCGCTGTAGCCCTGTGTTGAATCTACAAAATCAAGCTGATTCCAGTGACCGAGCTTTGCAAGAACAAATCTTGAAGCATTGCCGCTTTGATTAAGTGATTGCGCAGGGGCGGCAGAAAGCAAATCAATAAAGCTGTTTCCTGATGTTTTGTCCTGCTTTGTTGTAAGCGTATAGTTTACGGTAATTATATCACTTTTGCCTATATCGTTTGACGCACCCTTTTCTTTTGCGAGCGCGATAAGGTCGTAGGCCTTGTTTCCGTCTGATGATGAATAATCAATGTCAAGATTGACCTTTTCATCAATCACTTTAGTTGCCTTGATATTAAGCGGAACATCAGTTCCCGTAACTCCGTCAATTGTCGTTTTTCCGTCCGCGGGAGCGGTCAGGGTAAAATCATTGCTCTTTGAAACAACCTTTATATCATAGCTTATGCCTGATGCGCTTGCAGGAATATTTTCAATAGTCGCTGTTGTTTCGGCTGCTGATACAGGAATAACCTGTTCTTTTATAAGAGAGCCTTCTTTTGAAATTGTTAATGTATATTCGTTTTCGGCAGCAAATGACTTAATAATAGTAAATGGTATATTAAACACGATTGTGCTGTCTATAGATTCATTTATAGAAAATAGGATTTCCATTATA
>CAYUSE010000291.1:0-1916 GCA_964447095.1 uncultured Lachnospiraceae bacterium
GTCGCGATTTGAGCCGTGCGGACTTTCGCAATTGATAAGCCTGCGTTACGGAACAGTTCCGATTGTGCGCGAAACGGGAGGTTTAAAAGATACTGTAGTGCCGTATAATGAATATACGGGCGAGGGTACGGGCTTCTCATTCGCTAATTATAACGCGGACGAAATGATGAATATTATTTGGTACGCTATGCGGATTTACTATGACCGCCGAGATGAATGGAATAATATTATTGATAATGGCATGGCGCAGGATTTCTCATGGAATGTTTCGGCTGACAAGTATATCAAGATGTATCAGGAGTTAACGGGCATATACGATTTGCCTGAAAAAAAAACTGAAACAAAGACAAAATCTGCAGCAAAGAAATCTGTAAAAAAAGAGCAAAAAACCTCATTTGAGGAAAAAATAAAAAAGGATGATGATTTATCCGCCGCTGCGGCTGCAAAGCACGCAGAAGAGCCAAAAATCGTAAAGGTTAAAAATCCTTTCGGAGAGGAAGAGGCTCCGGCTAAAAAAACGACGGCTAAATCAACCTCTAAAAAACAGGAGACGAAAAAAACATCCGCAAAAACAACAGCAAAGAAACCGGCAGCCAAAACTGCCGCAAAATCAACGGCTAAGACGACAAAATCGACGGCAGCCAAAAAGACGGCTTCAAAGACAACAAAAAATTAAAGCCGTATATCCGCGTCATCGGCGGTAAAAACAAACGATGAAAAGCAGGAAGAAAATCAGAAGGGAATGTAAAAAGTAATGGCAGAAACAAAAACAACATCAAAAGCCGTAAAGCTTACGGCAGCTGAAGAAAAGCTGAAAAAAGAAATAATCGGCAAAGTAGGCAGGCATTTCGGAAGAGTTATGGAGGAAGCAACTCCTCACATGATTTATACCGCGTGCGCGCTTACCGTTAGAGACCGCATTATGGAAAAATGGGCAAAATCGCACAGTGAAGTCAAAAAAGAGGGTTCAAAGAAGCTATATTATCTATCATTTGAGTTCCTCATGGGCAGATTGCTCTGCACGAACATTTTAAACCTTATGCAGACGGACGAATATAAGCATGTTCTTGAGGACTTGGGGTATTCACTCTCGGATATTGCTGAGGTTGAAAATGACGCCGGACTTGGTAACGGCGGCTTGGGCAGACTTGCAGCTTGCTTTATTGATTCGCTTACAACAATGGATTTGCCGGCTTACGGCTGTACAATCCGTTATGAGCATGGTTTGTTCAGACAGAAGATTGTAGAGGGCTACCAGACAGAGCTTCCTGATGAATGGCTTGAGCATGGAAATGCATGGGAAATCGCAAGACCCGAAGAAGCAGTAAAAGTTGTATTCGGCGGTCAGATTGAATGCGAATGGGTAGACGGCAAGATGGAATTTAAGCACAGAAATGAGCATACCGTTCTTGCTATGCCTTATGATATGCCTCTTGTCGGCTATGATTCAAAGATTGTAAATAAGCTGAGATTATGGAGTGCGACAATTCCTACTGACGTAGATATGACGAATTACGACAGAGGCGCGTTTGATAAGATGATGGAGGCAAAGGCTCTTGCCAAGCAGATTTCAGGTATCCTTTATCCTGACGATACTACAGACGACGGTAAGAAGCTTAGATTAAAGCAGCAGTATTTCCTTGTTTCTGCTACATTGCAGTGGATTTTGAAGGAATTTGAGGAAAGAAACGGTGATGACTGGACAAAGCTTCCCGATAAAATCGTTATCCATATTAACGATACTCATCCGACACTTGCAATCCCCGAAATGATGCGTCTTTTGATGGACGAAAAGGGACTTGGCTGGGATGAATCTTGGGAAATTGTTACGCATGTATTTGCGTACACCAATCATACAGTTATGAGCGAGGCTCTTGAAAAGTGGAACATTGATATGTTCAGAGAGATTATTCCGA
>CAYUSE010000292.1:0-1887 GCA_964447095.1 uncultured Lachnospiraceae bacterium
ATTCCCTGTACGCCCTGACGAAGAACATCGTCGGCAAGCTTAAAGGAATACTTGATTGTTACCTTCTTGTCCGCAATCTGCAAAAGTAAATCGTTCGGGATAGTTACAATAGAGTCAACCTTTTCGGCTAATTGCTTTATGCCCTCTTCCGCGTTTCTCATTCTTTGAGGTCCTTCAAAGAAAAACGGCTTAGTTACAACCGCAACCGTAAGAACGCCCATTGATTTTGCAGCCTCCGCAATAATCGGAGCCGCACCTGTACCTGTTCCGCCGCCCATGCCGGCAGTTACAAATACCATCTCAGTATCCTTTACAAGATTTTTGATTTCGTCCTTCGTTTCTTCAGCAGCCTGTCTGCCGATTTCAGGCTTTGCGCCTGCACCCAAACCATTCGTCAGCTTCGCGCCGATTTGAAGAACGGTCGGAGCCTTAACGCTCGACAGCTGCTGCGCGTCTGTATTTACACAGATAAAATCCGCTTTTGTAACCCCCGCTTCAATCATTCTGTCAACAGCATTGTTTCCGCCGCCGCCGACGCCGATTACTTTAATTCTCGCGCCATCTATTGTTGTGTTTTCTTCCAAGTCAATAGGCATAACACTCATTATAATTATCCTCCTTCGTAATTCAGGATTTCCACATATATATTATTTTACTATGTTTTTCTAACTTATTCAATAGTTTTTTCAAACTAATTTCAAAAATTTCAAATAAAATTGTACAATATTTTACGGCGTTTTTAAGTCATATTGTACAAACTTCACATTTATTGGTCTATTACAGCTTGTCCTGTGATGCTTAAATCCATTGTTCCGTGCGTTTCATCTGACAGGTTGTTATTTGAAACCGTTTCCTTAAACAGTCTTATTTTCCTGTTCAAATCAAGCTGAGTACCGCATCTGACATCAATACGCCCATCATATTCAAATCGTATATCGGTAATGTCTGTAATATCAATATTTTTTACCTTGTCCAATATTCCGGTTCGCTGCATTGCCGTAAGGCATATTTTTAAAATATCAAGTTTTTCCTGGCTTTCGCCCGTTACAATATCTCCAAACTTACCTCCGTTAATTCCCGCGCCGATAACATTGGGAAGGCTCTCGACATTAAATGTTCCTTCATCGCCCAAAATTTTAAGCGATGCGTCAATCACGCGTGTGTCACCGTCAATTCCCACATAAGCCGCAGGAATGCACTCCGTAACCGTGACGTTAAGCCGCGGTCTTATAAGGCGTTTTGTAACCGTAACCATATCAATATACGGAATAACCTTCAATCGCTTTCTGATATTGCCCGCGCTTGTTTTAAACAAGTTTTCGCCTACCAAATCACCTATCTGCTCGTCAATTTCCTCAAGCTTTACAATCTCGTTGCCGTTTACGGCAATTTCGCGTATGTTAAAAATCGGTGTCATAAACATCAAAACAATCACTATTATCACGCACAGAATAAGAGCGATAAACGCTCTCCGTCTTTGAGCGGCAATACGTTTTTGCTTTTGCTGTTTGCTGTAGCGTATTTTTTCCTCCATCTGAGCCGCTGTGCGCTTATGCGTGCGCACGGGCGGCTGCGATGGACGTTTGTTTTCAAGCGGATTTGTTGTAACTCTCCTTGACGAGTTTCCGCTGTTCTGTTTTTTATCCATTGGCGAATTCCCCTTAATACTCGCATGCAATCCTCGCGCTGCATGAAAGCAAGTTTTTTTCAATATCCTCGTATCCGCGGTCTATATATTCCTTTCCCGCAATCGTTGTAACGCCGTCCGCGGCAAGAGCCGCTACGACAAGCGCCGCTCCGCCTCTTAATTCACGCGCTATCACATTTGCGCCCTGAAGCTTTTTAACTCCGCGTATAACTGCGTTTCTGCCGTCAACCTTTATATCC
>CAYUSE010000293.1:0-1885 GCA_964447095.1 uncultured Lachnospiraceae bacterium
GGGCAAAGGATTCCGTTATTACGGCGCTTAGCTACTCGCTTATAAACGGCGAAACCGATTATACATTAAATCCGCTCGGCTCAACAACGAGAGAGCAGGCAATAGCAAGCGTAAACCGTTCATATCATACATTCGCTGCTCCAAGCTATACTTTGAGCCTGCCAGAGATTATAACTCCGACAGACGGTTCAGAGCTCCTAAAGGGCGATATAAATGTTGAATGGCAGCCCGTAGACGGCGCGCTTGAATATCGAGTTATCGTTAAAGACCACGATGGAAATTCAATTTCAACAACATCGGTTCTTGACGGCACATCGCTTACAATCGCCAAAGGTCAGCTTCCTGTAAATAACGATTATATGATTACAGTCGGCGCTGTTATGCCAGATATGTCAGAAGTTTACAGCATGCCTGTAGATTTCAGATACTACAGCTTAAATTCAGTTATATCAAATAATCCGGTTATCAAGGAGCAAGCGCCCGCGCAGAGATATGAAGCTTCAAGCCCCGCAGCACAGCAGGTTCTTGATACAGCGGCTAAATATCTTGGTGTTCCGTATTTATGGGGAGGCACAACACCTTCAGGCTTTGACTGTTCAGGATTTGTTCAGTATGTTTACAATCAGTGCGGATACAGCATTACCCGTACTACATATACTCAGTGGGATAACGACGGCACTTTCGTAAGCCGCTCAAATCTACAGCCCGGTGACTTGGTTTACTTCGGCTCGGATAATTCACCTTCCCACGTTGGCTTGTACGTTGGCAACGGCACTATGATTCATGCTCCGTCAACGGGTAAAAATATTCAGTACACATCAATTGATTCTGATTATTATTCATCACGCTTCATGGGCGGAAAGAGAATTCTGTAATAAAATTAAACATAAAAAATACGGCTGCTTATCAGCCGTATTTTTTTATTTCCCTATCCCAAAATCGCCTTTGCTTTAAGTATCGCAATCGCGGTTTTCGCGTCATGGATTTTATTGTCCATAACCATTTCATAAAGCGTATCAAGACTATATTTTTTCACGTTCAAAAACTCGCCCTCGTCCAGATGCTGACCGACAAATTCAAGTCCGCGCGCAAGATAAATATTGAGCTTTTCCTCGCAATAGCCCGGCGTTGCATAATATTCGCCAAGGTGCGTGAACTCGCTCGCCTTATACCCTGTTTCCTCTATGAGTTCTCGTTTTCCGCACTCCAGAGGATCCTCGCCGTACTCCAGCTTGCCTGCCGGAATTTCCATCATCATGGAATTTGCCGCAATCCTGTACTGCGTCACCATGAACACCTCATTGTTTTCATCAACCGCAATTACTCCGACGCCGCCCGGATGCGCTATAAGCTCGCGCATTGCCGTGCTTCCGTCGTCAAGCTCCACCTGCTCAACCCGAACCTTGATGATTTTGCCGTCATAAATACTTTCGGACGATATTGTTTTTTCTTCAAAATCCATGATTATTCCTCCAAAAATCTCTCTATCGCAGGTTTTACATTAAGCATTGTTTTAAGGCTCTCGTAATCCTGTCTTGACTTTTCATTTTTCTTGCCCATATACACCGCGCGTATCATAATATTTTTCGGCGTTTCAAGCGGCGAAATATACTCAATCATACTTACCTTATACCCCACGCTTTCCAGATACGCCGCACGTATGCCGTCAGTGAGCGTATCGGCAAGACGCGCCTTTAAAATACCGTGACGCGTAATCGCCTCAAACGGTTCATACGAATACTGATTTAAAATATCCTTGTGACAGCACGGCACGCTGACAATAGCGCGCGATTTCGCGCGTATTCCAAGAGCGAGCGCCATATCGGTAGCAGTGTCGCACGCGTGAAGCGACACGACTATGTCAGGGCGGACGCTCGGCGTATAT
>CAYUSE010000294.1:0-1875 GCA_964447095.1 uncultured Lachnospiraceae bacterium
GCGGGAGTTTCGACCGAAAGCGGAATACCCGATTTTCGTTCTCAGGACGGACTGTATAATCAAAAATACGATTATCCGCCCGAGGTTATTTTGTCGCATGAATTTTTCATGGCGGAAACGGAGGAATTTTACCGCTTTTACCGCGATAAAATGCTGTATCTTGACGCGAAGCCCAACGCCGCCCATTACGCTCTTGCAAAGCTTGAAAAAAAGAAAAAATTAAAGGCGGTAATCACGCAGAATATAGACGGTCTGCATCAAAAGGCGGGCAGCAATACCGTGTTTGAACTGCACGGAAGCGTGTATCACAATTACTGCATGAAATGCGGACGGCATTACGGGATTGAAGCAATTACAAATTCAGAGGGCGTGCCGCATTGTGAATGCGGCGGAATTATAAAGCCTGACGTTGTGCTTTACGGCGAACCGCTTGATGAGTACGTCACGGAAATGGCAATAGCGCACGCCCAAAGCGCAGACGCGCTTATTATCGGCGGCACATCGCTTACGGTTTATCCTGCCGCAAGCTTTGTATATCAGTATATGGGCGATAAGCTGGTGCTTATAAACAAAACGCCGACGCAGCTTGACAATAATGCAAATCTCGTGATAAACGAGCCGATAGGAAAGGTGTTTGAGGAGCTTAAAATTTAATTAAATTACTTGCATTTTACAGTCGCGTGTGGTAAAATATATACGATTATATAATAGGAGGATTATGGCATGATAAGACATATTGTTATGTGGCGCATGGCTGACTCTGAAGATAAAATTGAAAGAGCAAAAGCGATAAAGGAAAACTTGGAAGCATTAAAGGGTAAAATTGACGAATTGGTTGATATAGAGGTCGGACTGAATTTTGAAAGCTCGGAGTTTGCGTCCGACGTTGTGCTTGTATCGACGTTTAAGACGGTTGAGGACTTAAATACATATCAGTCGCATCCAGCGCATAAGGCGGTCGGGACGGCGTATGTTAAGCCTTATGTAAGCGAAAGACGCGTTGTTGATTACGAATTTTAGGAGTTAGCATGGCAAAATTAGTTACAGAGGAGCAAATGAGGGAGCAGCGTGATTATATAATGCGGCTCAAAGAGGACAATCAGCGCTTTGCCGCCGAATATGGCAGAGAGCGGTTGGCACATACGGAAACCTACGGCTGTCAGCAAAATGAAAATGACACGGAGCGCATCAACGGAATGTTACGCGACGCAGGTTTCGGCTTTACCGACGACAGCAAAAAGGCGGATGTTGTAATTTACAACACCTGCGCCGTCAGGGAAAACGCGGAACAGAAAGTTTTCGGCAGACTGGGAATTTTAAAGCATATTAAGGAACGCCGCCCGCGTATGATAATCGGAATTTGCGGCTGCATGGTTCAGCAGGAGCATATAACTGAAAAAATAAAATCGGTGCATGAGCATGTGGATTTGATTTTCGGCACGCACGCGCTTCATAAAATGCCTAAGCTTTTATATGAAGCTATGCATGAGAAAAATACGGTGGTTGATATTGAGCAAAGCGACGGCGAGATTGCCGAGGATATGCCGATTATGCGCGAAAATGCCAAAAAGGCGTGGGTTTCAATAATGTACGGCTGCAATAATTTCTGCTCGTACTGCATTGTGCCCTACGTTCGCGGCAGAGAACGCAGCCGAACGCCCGAGGCGATAATTTCCGAGGTTAAGGAGCTTGTAAATAACGGCTGCAGTGAAATATCGCTGCTTGGGCAAAACGTAAATTCCTACGGCAAAGACCTTGATACAGATATTGATTTTGCGGATTTGCTCCGCATGGTAAACGACGTTGACGGTGTAAAACGAATACGCTTTATGTCCTCGCACCCGAAGGATTTGAGCGACAAGCTTATTAAAACAA
>CAYUSE010000295.1:0-1868 GCA_964447095.1 uncultured Lachnospiraceae bacterium
GTTATTTTTTAGAGTATCGGGCTGAAATACAGGAATTCCGGCTTTTTGAGCTGTCACTTTAACCTCGGTGGGCTGTAATTTATGCCCTCTGCCCTTTGGCTTGTCAGGCTGAGAAACAGCCCCGACAAGCTCGAATTTCGCGTCAATAAGCGCCTCCAAGGACGCTGCCGCAAAATCGGGAGTCCCCATAAATAATATCTTCATTCTAAATCTCCTTTTAATACCGACTTGTGTCAGAGACAACCTCTGACACTGAGGTTAGTCCTCAATAAACTTTGTTACCTTTTCAAGGAACAAATGTCCGTCAAGATGCTCTGCTTCGTGAACAAACGCGCGTGCAAGAAGCCCTTCGCCAGTAGCTGTAAACCATTTTCCGTTTCTGTCCTGCGCTTTCACGGTCACGACATTGGGGCGCGTCACCTCTCCCCATACTCCGGGAACACTCAGACAGCCCTCGCTTCCGGTTTGCTCACCGCTTTCCTCGATAATTTCAGGGTTTATAAGTTCAATTCTTCCTTCGCCGATGTCAATTACAACGGCTCTTTTCAGTATGCCGACCTGAGGCGCAGCAAGCCCCACGCCATCTCGGTCTGTCATTGTATCATACATGTCGTCAAGCAAAATATGAAGTTTTTCATCAAATTTTGTCACGGGCTTGCAAGTCTTATAAAGAATTTCATCGCCCTCTGTTCTTATTTCTCTCAAAGCCATTTTTATTACCTGCCTTTAATATATCATGTTCGGATTTTTGTCAATTACTACAGATACCGAACTGTAATTTTTATTTTTTCTGCAAGCCTCCTCTGCCTGCCGTAGTATAGAATTTAATTCATCGTCATTTTCGCATTTTATAAGAAGCTGCCAGCGATATTTGTTTTTGATTTTTGATACCGCCGACGGAATAGGTCCTAAAAACTGTATCTTTTGTTTTAAAAGAGTCATTTCGCCAAGCTGTTTATAAAAATATTTTGCGGCTCTGGGAACAAGCGTTTCCGATGAGCCCTGAAATTTAACACAGATTATTTTTGCAAACGGAGGATAACCCATAAGCCGTCTTTGGGCAATTTCACTTCCGTAAAACTGCATATAATCATGCGATTTTACAAGAGCTATCGCCTCATTTTCGGGCGTATATGTCTGAATTACGGCTCTTCCCTTTTTTTCGCCTCTTCCGGCACGTCCTGATACCTGTTCAAGCATTGAAAAGGTTCTTTCCCTGCTTCTAAAGTCGTTTATATGAAGAGTTGTATCAGCGGAAATTACGCCGACAAGCGTTACATTTGCAAAATCCAGCCCTTTTGATACCATTTGCGTGCCGATTAAAATATCGATTTTTTCTTTTTCAAAACGCTCCAATAGCATTTCATGCGATTGTTTTCTTTCGGTTGTGTCAACGTCCATTCTTATTACCGACGCGTCAGGAAAAAGTTTTGTTATTTCCTCCTCAACCCTCTGCGTTCCTCCGCCAAAATAGCGTATATACGGACTTCCGCATTCGGGACAGCGCGTATAATTAGGAATTGTATAACCGCAGTAATGGCACTTCAGGCTGTCCTCAAATTTATGATACGTAAGCGATATATTGCAATTTGGGCATTCCGCGACATAACCACAGCTTCGGCATGATACAAAGGTTGAAAAACCGCGTCTGTTCAAAAACAGTATAGTCTGCTCATTATTTTTCAGATTTTTTGCAATTTCATTATATAAAATTCGCGAAAACATACTTTTATTGCCGTTTTCAAGCTCCCTTCGCATATCGGCAAGAATAATCTCCGGCATGGAACTATTATATCTGCGCTCCATTTTAATAAGCTTATATTTGCCCGTTCGAGAAAAATAACAGCTCTCTATTGACGGCGTTGATG
>CAYUSE010000296.1:0-1856 GCA_964447095.1 uncultured Lachnospiraceae bacterium
CCTCTGTTTCAGGATAATTTATTATGCCCTGTTTCCTTAATTATTTGTATAAATAAGGTTTTCTGCCGCTGCCAATAAATTGCACAAATCGAAATTCATCATAGTTGTCTTTTATAATTTTATCTATGCAAGCCATTATATACTGTGCTGATATAAAATACCCCATAACATTCATATGTCCGCCGTTAAAATATTTTTCACGGAATTTTTCGTCGTATGTCGGTGCAAATGAAAACAAATCTACAACATAACAATTGTCAAGAACTTCTGCAAGACCTCGAACCGCTTTTGCAAATTCTGATATATCCTTCTTACCATCTCCGTAATCCGGAATTGTAACAAGAAAAAATTTTGCATCCGGTTCATTTTCCTGCAAACGCTGTATAATTTTTGCATACCAGCCTATAAGAGTATTCGCATTTTCATTGTAATTATTCTTTATATCTTCTTTTGGATTTCCAATTTTCCCATTATAACATTCCATATCTATATGGCTTAAATCATTTACGCCAAGCGCAATTATATATGCCTGTTTTGTGTTGCTTTTTACAAATAACCTATTGATATTGTCTGTTACGCTGTTTTGCTTATCTGCTTCGCTGTACATACTAAAGGCTGTCATACCTCCGCGTGAGAAATTTGTTATTTCAACACCGCATATACGCTCCATGAATTTTCCCCATGAATATTCATAACAGTCCCAATAACCACATTCGCCGTCGTTATCAAACTCGAATTCTCCGCTTGACAAGCTATCGCCTATACAGCCGATATTGCGAAATATATTTATCATTCCGCCGTATTTTACGGAATCTTCTAAAAGTAATTTTTCCATTTTTGAATCTCCTTAATTTATTTTACAGTCGGAATAACACTCTGCATAGTATTATTGTCTGTTGAAATCATTACCATAGCTAATGTTTCTCCATAATTCGGCGGCAACTTAAAACTAAATTCATACATACTATTTTTATCGCTTTTCATCTGATTTTGATATAAAATATACGGCGCAACTCTTTCCTCAGTAAGCGAACTTTTTCTTGTATCCTGCGAAAATACGGTTATCATAACATTTTCATTACCCGCGCTGTCTTTTAGCTGTCCGCTTACCTTACACATTCCGTTTTCAACAGTAGCAATAACAGATGCGTCACTGTCGAAACAATCTATTTTAACTGCATCTTTCAGCGGTTTAATACCCTCAAGACTGTCAAACACCATAAGCTTAATGCTGTCAGCATTTATTGCGTTATCGCTGCTGAAATACACTTCTGCAATATCTGTATCGGTTGTAATGCTCTGTGTTTCAACTCCGATAAGAACTCCCTTATTATATGCCGAACATATAACCGTCATTTCTGTTCCGGCAGGCTTTCCTGTTTCAAATGTAACTTTAATTTTTTCTTCGGGGTTTAAAAACCAGAGTGCTTTTAACGCTTTTCCGTTCTGCTTCGCATTTATTCCGCCTGTCATCTCATAAGGCGGTTCTGTCGGCTGCGGTTTCTCCGTAGGCAGAGGTTCAGGCTTGCTGTACGCGGACGTTACATATACAGGCTCCTGCGTGAATTTCACACCGTATGTACCTGTAGTATTTTCAATATACTCCGCATTGCCGTACATATCATATACCACAATATACGGAGCATTTGTTTTATAGTTATATGTTCCTCCCGTTTGTTCATACCACTCCGACGCCCATAGACATATTACCTCGCTGCCGTCCTTTCTGCGGTATTTGTTTGCGTAGCCTGTACCGTCGGTAATCATATCCCCAACAAATTCAGCGTCACCGACAATATCGTTATAGGCGCATACTGCTATATATGCAGGTTTTGCCGCAAACGGAACAGAGTAGT
>CAYUSE010000297.1:0-1852 GCA_964447095.1 uncultured Lachnospiraceae bacterium
TTATCGTCAATTTTTATTACCTTGACCTTTATTATATCGCCTTTCTTGATATGGTCGTTAATGTCCTTAACATACGTTGATGAAATTTCGGAAATATGTATTAGTCCCGACTGCTTTTCTCCCAAATCCACAAACGCGCCAAACGGCATTACGCTTATTACCTTTCCTTCAATTATGTTCCCCTCTGAAATCATACCTGATATATACCCTCTCTTTTTAGTCCTGTGATACATCTATAAAAATCTTGGCGGTGCTTTTTACAAGCCCCAGCTTCTCGCTCGCCATTTTCTCTATGTACTCATCGGAATTAACTTTATCTCTGAGATTTTCAATCTCCGCCTTCCTCGCCTGCTCATATTCAATTTGCTCCTCGAGCCGCGCAATTTTCTTACGGTTTTCATTTATCTGCGGCTGCTGCATGACACCTCGAAATATCATTGTACCGACAAAGATTACAAATAACCATATTTTAATAGACCTCTTGTGTAAAATCATAAATTCAAGAATGCGCTCTTTCATTGTGATCATCAGTCTTAATCTCCTCCTTGCGTACATGGATTTTTATAAATATACCTATAACAATTTTATATAAAAATCTTATCGGTGTCAAGAGTATTTTGAAAATAAAACCAAATATTTTTAAAATATATTTGGTAATTACAGCAAAGACCGTTACGGTAATACGGCTAAGCAGCATAAAATACAGCACACTGCCCAAAACAAAACCCGTAACATCATAAATTCTGATTTTACCGTTATTAAAAGTTTTAAGGCACCATAGCGTCGCAAAACACGCAAAAGCCCAAAATAAAATATCCAATATAATAACGGCAAAATCAGGCAATTTCACTGTTTTTTGAATGCCGCGCCGCATATCAAACACTGCCGAGAGCGCCGCGCCGCAAAGAGTCATTGCTAAAAGCGCTAAAACCTCATTCATTATCTGAAAAGTCCTGCAAAAATGCTGTCCTTCTTTTTAGTCATATACTGCATTGAGGCAATTTCGCCGTTTACATTAAGCTCGCCCGTTTCAGTGTTAAGCTTATTTATTGTAAGGCATTTGCCCTTTATCAAAAGAGCGCCCATACATGTATTGAGCTCAACCATGGTATCCGAAAACCCTGCCACCTCAGTAACACCTGTAAGCGTCATTTTGCTGCGGTTATTCATTATTATTGTATGGTCCTGCAAAGTCTTTTTTTGCTCTGTCATATTTGCATCTCCTCATATAAATATAATTATCTATATGACGAAAACATTCAGTTTATTACCTTATACAAGCTTGACGCGTCATTTTTTAATACATGCTCGGCAATGGCCGTCACCTGAACTTTAATTATCCGCTCGCCCATTTTAATTTCTATCACATCGTTTTCCTTTACATCATACGATGCCTTTACTACCTTTCCGTTTACCGTTATTCTTCCCTGATCACATGCCTCATTTGCAACCGCGCGGCGTTTTATAAGACGCGCCACCTTTAAATACTTATCAATACGCATACGTTACCCTTTCTGAATATATACAAAAAACCGCAGCTTAAAATTAAGCTGCAGTTTTAATTTTGTGTAAATTACTTATTTACAACATCCTTTAAAGCCTTACCAGCCTTAAATGCAGGAACCTTTGAAGCAGCAATTTTAATTGCTTCGCCTGTACGGGGGTTCTTGCCTGTTCTTGCTTCTCTATGTCTTACTTCAAATGTACCAAAGCCAACCAACTGTACTTTGTCGCCTGAGCAAAGAGCGTTTGTTACTGCTGCTGTTACAGCGTTAACCGCCTTCTCTGCGTCCTTCTTTGACAACTCTGCTGTCTGAGCAACTGCTGCCACTAATTCTGTTTTGTTCATATT
>CAYUSE010000298.1:0-1843 GCA_964447095.1 uncultured Lachnospiraceae bacterium
TACCACATAATCATCATTATGTGGTTAAGCAGTAAAGCAAGTTCATTCGCTCTATCTGCCGGCGGTGAATATCGCCGCTTTCCATTGTGTAAATGCGTGTTGTATTGACGCTGCTATGTCCGAGAATATCGGCAAGGCGTACAATGTCTTTTTGCAGAGAATAAAATGTCCGAGCGAACAAATGCCGCAGATTATGCGGAAACACCTTGCTCCGCTCAACTCCAGCGCTGTCGCATAGTTTTTTCATATCAGACCATATATTCGACCTGTCAAGTGGTTTGCCTGTTTTTGTGATGAAAACAGCACCGATTTTTATATTCCGTTCCTTTATATATTGTTTAAGAATTTTACATAGCTGCTTTGGTAAAATCACCGTACGCATTTTGCCCTTGCAATGGATATTAGCTTGTCCAACCAATACAGCTTCAACGGTTATGTGTTGTAATTCTGATACTCTCAAGCCCGTTGAGCATATCGTTTGCATTAGATAATACAAACGCTTATTATTCTTTGCCGCTTGCAGCAATCGCATATATTCCGATTTAGTTAGTTCCTTGTCTGTATCAGCGAAAATCTGCTTTTGGATTTTCAGTGTTTTCACCTTGCAATCATGCCAGCCGAGATAGTCAAACAGGCTGTTGAGTGAGGATAAAATCGAATTGACACTACTCGGTGAATATTTCGATATTAAATACTCCTTGTACTCTAAAATTATTTTCTTTTCTATATCATGTCTGTTTACCCACTCGGCAAAAGTCATTATATCGCGCAAATATTTCTCAATTGTAGCCGGTGACTTTTCCTCGTTGATTAAATAATTTTTGTATTCTTGTATAATTTTATTTGTGATTTGGTTCATATTTCAACAACTCCTTTTGTTAATAGTTAGTCATATTCAAAAGAAATTGTCAATAATTTTCAGTTTTTAGGCAAGCAAAAAGGAAATGCTGAAAACATTTCCTTTGGATATTATTTAGTTTTGCGCTTCAAGAAATAATTTTCTTGCTGCTGTGAAATATGCGTTATCAATAGGCGGAATATTCCAATAACAAAAATCACCGGTCATATCTGTATTAGGATTGAATGACGCGTCAGCAGCTTTATATATTATTATCCGCGCTTCATCGTAAGCAATATTATAATCCTTGCCATTCCGAACATCAATCATCAAATCTGCAAGTAATATCTTTAATTCTTCCTCCGCTTGTGCGTATGCGTCAGGCCTTAACTGTTTATCACGCATAACACGGATTGCGTTCTGTGCGATAGGTGATAATATACCGTAACCGTTACCATCTGTCTGATTTGCTATTACAGCTTTACGGATTTTAGTATTCGCATATCCTGCGGCTAATGTGTAACCGAGATTTCCCGCTTGTACTTCATCAAGAATATCACTGATAAGATTTTCAACGATTTGTATTTGCTGTTCCGTTGCGTTAAGCGGAGTGCTTTCTCTCGGAATTTCTGCGGCATAAGCAGAAATATTTGTTGTTGTTAATGCTGCCGCAATAGCAAGTGTAATTATTCGTTTTTTCATTTCAAAAACTCCCTTCAATATTTTTATAATATAATTATATCAAAAGAAGTTTTGCGCGCCCAGCCGGTAAAGCGTATGAAAATATTTGTGTCAGCCTGTATATTGCGCCTAAATAAATTTATATATGTACCACCTTTGGAACTTCCGGTAATGACAACAAGATTTTTCTTTGCTGTTTCCATATCTCGTCCATATAATTTTTCAGTTCCGTAATATCCTCTTTATAAATAGAATTTGTTTCATTAACTCGTCTTGCAATTTGATTTACATTTACACCGATAGAGTGAAGTTCTTTATTCATCT
>CAYUSE010000299.1:0-1840 GCA_964447095.1 uncultured Lachnospiraceae bacterium
GGTCTACTCCGTATTGGTCTCCTGCCTTTTTAAATAAATCGCTGTATTGCTTAACAGAATTTCCAAGGGGTGTGGTCCCTATGTCAAAATAATCAAGGCTTGTCCCCCTGTGGTCGGGTATCTCGCCTGCCGCTAATGCCGTTAACTGTGATAAGCTTATGCAAACAGCGGCTATAATTCCTATTATCCGTTTCATACTAAATTTCCTCCTTTGATTTTAGCCCGTCACCTCTTATGTGTATAATTATACTTTAAATCCGTAAATATGTCAATGTATGATATTGACAAGTATAATTCTGCAATATAAGGCAGATAATACTAACGCACATAAGGAGGAGACAAAAATGAAACAATATATAGAAATTACAGACGTATTTGCTCGGGAGATTATGGATTCCAGGGGTAACCCCACCATTGAAGCGGAGGTTCATACGGAATACGGTGTCGGCAGAGCCGCAGTCCCGTCCGGAGCGTCAACAGGAGAATTTGAGGCGGTGGAGCTTCGCGATAACGATAAAAAGCGTTACGGCGGAAAAGGTGTAAAACAGGCGGCAGCAAATGTTAATAATATAATAGCCGATGAAATAATCGGAATGAACGTATTAAATCAGCGCGAAATTGACAAGAAAATGATTAGCCTTGACGGAACGGAGAACAAATCAAGGCTCGGCGCAAACGCGATACTTGCCGTATCGCTTGCCGTTGCCCATGCGGCTGCAAACAGTCTGAAAATTCCGCTATACCGCTATATAGGCGGCGTGAACGGTCATATTCTGCCTGTGCCTATGATGAATATTTTAAACGGCGGCGCTCATGCAAATAATAATGTGGATATTCAGGAATTTATGATAATGCCGTTCGGCGCGAAAAGCTTTCATGAGGGGCTCAGAATGTGCAGCGAGGTCTTTTATTCTCTGAAAAAGCTGCTCGCCAAAGAAGGCAACACAACAGCCGTAGGAGATGAAGGCGGATTTGCTCCGAATTTGGAAAAAGACGAGGACGCTCTTGATATTATCGTAAAAGCGATAAAGAAAGCAGGCTACACCTCCGGCGAGGATTTTAAAATTGCAATTGACGCAGCTTCTTCCGAATGGAAGTCCGGAAAGGATTTATATAGGCTGCCCAAATCAGGAATAGAAAAAAACTCCGAAGAGCTTATTGATTATTGGGAACAGCTTATTAGCAAATACCCGATTTTCTCCATTGAGGACGGCTTATCCGAGGACGATTGGGACGGCTGGGTTAAAATGACCGAAAGGCTCGGCGACAGAGTGCAGCTTGTAGGCGACGACTTATTTGTTACGAATAAAAAACGTCTCGCAAAAGGAATTGCAATTGGCGCAGGAAATTCAATTTTAATCAAGGTCAATCAGATAGGAACGCTGTCGGAAACGCTCGACGCCATAGAAACAGCCCATAAAGCAGGCTACAGTGCAGTTGTTTCGCACCGAAGCGGCGAAACGGAGGATACGACAATTGCTGATATTGCCGTTGCGGTAAACGCGGGACAGATAAAGACAGGCGCACCGAGCCGCACCGACAGAGTAGCAAAATATAATCAATTATTGCGGATTGAGGAAGAACTATACAACACAAGCGGATATAACTCATAATACAAAACGGCTGGGCGTAAAAGCCTCAGCCGTTTTGCGTGTAAGTTATGAAAATATGTGGTAATATTAAAAACCGCGCTAAATTAAAAAATGCGCGGCACAAACCGCGCATAAAAAACGCAGTTTATTTTGTTACCACACAAAACCTAAAAATTTTAACAGCAAGATAAAATAATATACAACGAGCTAAAATTTGCACTGCATTTTTTACAGAACTAAAAAAGCTC
>CAYUSE010000300.1:0-1839 GCA_964447095.1 uncultured Lachnospiraceae bacterium
TAATGCCGCAGCGGAAAATGAACAGTATTTTTATGCTCTCTTTTAGGGAGCATTTTTTTAATGAAAGGACGGATAATATGAATTACACAACTCAAATGGACGCAGCGAAAAAGGGAATTATAACGCCCGAAATGAGGACGGTCTGCGAGAAAGAGGGTATTGAACCCGAAATCCTCCGCGAACGCGTCGCGCGCGGCTCGGTTGCAATTCCCGCGAATAAAAATCATACCGCCCTGAGCGCCGAGGCAGTCGGCGAGGGCATGAAAACGAAAATAAATGTAAATTTGGGAATTTCAAAGGACTGCACTGACTACAGCGTTGAATGGGAAAAGGTGAGAATGGCGGTGGATATGAAAGCCGAGGCGATTATGGATTTGAGCTGCTACGGCAAAACTCACGAGTTCCGTCAAAAGCTGATTGACGAATGCCCTGCCATGATTGGCACTGTTCCGATGTATGATGCGGTCGGTTATCTCGACAAGGAGCTTTGCGACATTACCGCCGACGAGTTTTTGGAGGTAATTGAAGCGCACGCAAAAGAGGGCGTGGATTTCATGACGATTCATGCAGGAATTAACCGCAGAACCGCGTCAATATTTAAGGAAACGGGCAGGCTTACGAATATTGTGTCGCGCGGCGGCTCGCTGATTTTTGCTTGGATGGAAATGACGGGCAACGAAAACCCGTTTTACGAATATTACGATAAGGTGCTTGATATTTTAGCAAAATATGACGTAACAATCAGTCTTGGCGACGCGTGCCGACCGGGCTGTACGCACGACGCGTCCGATGCTTCGCAGATTACCGAGCTTGTGGAGCTTGGAATTTTAACAAAGCGCGCATGGGAGAAGAATGTGCAGGTTATGATTGAAGGTCCCGGTCATACAGCAATTGACGAAATCGCGGCGAATATGAAGCTTGAAAAACGCCTTTGCCATAACGCACCGTTTTATGTTCTCGGTCCGCTGGTAACGGATATTGCGCCGGGCTATGACCATATCACCTCAGCTATAGGCGGCGCAGTCGCGGCGGCGAACGGCGCGGATTTCCTATGCTACGTAACGCCTGCCGAGCATCTTCGTCTTCCTAACGCAGATGATGTAAAAGAAGGCATTGTCGCGGCGAAAATCGCGGCTCATGCAGGCGACATTGCGAAGGGTATACCGAACGCGCGCGAAATTGACGACAAAATGAGCGACGCGCGTCGCCGCGTGTGCTGGGAAGAGATGTTCAAGTATGCGATTGAACCCGAAAAGCCGCAGAGATATTATAACGAACTGCCGCCCGAGGAAAAGCACACCTGCTCAATGTGCGGCAAGATGTGCGCGGCGCGGACAATGAACACAATCCTCTCGGGCGAAAAAGTGGACGTGAAATAATACATAATATAATTTAGGAAGAAACCATGAATTTACCTGTAAAATTTGAGGAACGAATGAGAGAAATGCTCGGAAAGGAATACAGCGCGTTTTATGACGCCTTTCAAAACGCGCCCGTATTTTCGGGCATTCGCGTAAATACCGCAAAGCGCGGCGCAATGGAGGCTGTAATTTCCGAATTTGGGAAGTTAGAGCCTGTTTTGTGGTGCTCTGACGGCTTTTATGCCGACAAGTCCAAAATATCGGGAAATCACCCCTACCATCTTGCAGGGCTTTTATATTTTCAGGAGCCGTCCGCAATGTCGGCAGTGGAAGCACTGCCGATAAGCGAGGGCGATTATGTGCTCGATTTATGCGCCGCTCCGGGCGGAAAATCAACACAGGCAGGCGCGAAATTAAACGGCTCGGGACTGCTTGTCGCAAACGAGCTTATAAAAAAGCGCGCCGATATTTTGTCGGA
>CAYUSE010000301.1:0-1833 GCA_964447095.1 uncultured Lachnospiraceae bacterium
ACTTGACCCCGTAGATGACGATATTATGGAAAATCCGCCGAGAAGCCCTAAAAAAAGTCTGTTTGCAGACGGCTTATGGTCATCTATTATAATTGAAGGACTAATGATAGGAGCGCTTGCGCTGCTTACATATTCAATAGGAATAAACATTTTTAAAAGCGCGGCTAAAGGCAGTTCCATGGCATTTGCGGTTCTCAGTATTTCACAGCTTGTCCACGCCTTTAACATGAGAAGCGAAAAATCAGTTATAAAAGCAGGGCTTTTCAAAAACCCGTATCTTGTTCTGTCTCTTGTATGCGGTCTTTTTCTGGAAGTAAGCGTTATTATGGTTCCTCCGCTCGCCTCCGTTTTCGGCGTTACGCCGTTAAATGTGGTTGAATGGACGATTGTCGCGGTTATATCAGCTTTGCCGCTTGTAATCGTAGAACTGCAAAAATTGTTTTCAAGCATAGTTTCCAATAAGCAGGAATGATATTTTTTACAATTTTATAACTTTTTCTGTTTTGCCTCTTGCATTTATACGAATTTTGTTGTATAATAGAAACAACCAAAGAGGGTTAAAGCATTTTTGCTTTAACCCTCTTTTTGTATCCTCAGAAAGGCTATGGTGATTATTATGACAGAATTGAATGAAGTTTGCATTTCCGAAGCATTAAAGGATTATTTAGAGGCTATATATATTTTTTCTCAGAATAAGCCGTCTGTGCGTATTACAGACATTGCGCTGCATCTCGGTCTTTCAAAACCGAGCGTAAACCGCGCCGTAAACAGTTTAAAAACCCAAGGTCTTGTCATCCACGAACCGTACGGCGATATAATTCTTACGGAAAAAGGACTTAATTTGGGATATGAACTGTATTCAAGGCATAAAATGATAAAGAAGTTCCTTGTAAATGTACTCAAGCTGACACATGACGACGCCGAACACGAGGCTTGCCGGATAGAACATAACATAAGTAAGAACACAGTTGATAAAATGATAAGCTTTATGAATGTGTGAGACTTATTTTTGATTTTCCAAATTTTTTTCCTTTTTTTATAAAAAAGTGTTGACAAATCTTTTTGTCTTTGCTATAATAGTTCATGTCGCTGACAAAATCAGCATTTTTGGGAGTTTAGCTCAGCTGGGAGAGCGTCTGCCTTACAAGCAGGATGTCACAGGTTCGAGCCCTGTAACTCCCACCACTAGCATTTGCTACGCAAATGCGAAACCGCACAACATAGCAAATCGGAGACCATGCGCGAGGTTTGCGGAGTGAACAACACGGCAGTGTTGTAGGCAGCAAATTCGCAAGAATTTGTGATGCCGTAGCAAGCAAAATCACGCATAGGAAACGAAGTTTCCGAGTCGAAGATGTTTGCCGAAGGCAATGCGTTGTGCGGAAAATATTGCTGGCCCGGTAGTTCAGTTGGTTAGAACGCCAGCCTGTCACGCTGGAGGTCGTGAGTTCGAGCCTCATCCGGGTCGCCATTTGCCTTTGTAGCTCAGTCGGTAGAGCAAGGGACTGAAAATCCCTGTGTCGGCGGTTCGATTCCACCCGAAGGCACCAAATACCATGGTCTTGCATATAATAAACCATGGTAAATATGCGGGAGTGGCTCAGTGGTAGAGCGTCACCTTGCCAAGGTGAACGTCGCGAGTTCGAATCTCGTCTTCCGCTCCAATAAAACAAAAGACGCGTATTGCGTCTTTTGTTTTCACTATTCGGCGCCATAGCCAAGTGGTAAGGCAGAGGTCTGCAAAACCTTTATTCCCCGGTTCAAATCCGGGTGGCGCCTCCAGCTATAAGGCGCTGCGGCTTATATTTTATAGGTCGCGGCGCTTTTTTTATC
>CAYUSE010000302.1:0-1823 GCA_964447095.1 uncultured Lachnospiraceae bacterium
GCGCTGTGGCGGTTACCGTGCTCTGCCTTAACTGCCATTTCAACAGCCTCGTCAAACGTGTCAACGCGTACAATCGGCAATATCGGCATCATAAGCTCCGTCTGAACGAACGCCTGTGAAAATTCCGTTTCACATATAATGCATCTTACCTCGTCGCCGACATTAACGCCAATCTGCGCCAAAATCTTCTTCGCATCGCGTCCTACCCAGTCCTTGTTGATAACGCGTTTTGGAGTATCGCCCTCTTTTTTCGGCTTTGTCCAAACAAGAACAACGTCCTCAAGCTGCTTGACTTGGCTGGAATTTATCATATACGCGCCGTGCTTTAGCATATTCTGAATAAGCTCGTCGGCAACGCTCCGCATTACAAAACATTCCTTTTCCGCGATACAAGGCAAGTTGTTGTCAAATGTGCAGCCGTCGATAATATCCTTTGCCGCCTTTGGTATATCAGCCGTATCATCAACAACCACCGGCGGATTGCCTGCGCCTGCGCCGATAGCCTTTTTTCCGCTTGAAAGAAGCATCTTTACAACGCCCGGACCGCCTGTTGCCACAAGCATTCTTACAGACGGGTCGTTTACCATTTTATTTGATGTTTCCATTGTCGGATTTTTAACCGTACAAACAATGTTTTCAGGTCCGCCTGCCGCTAAAATTGCTCTGTTTACAAGGTCAACCGCATAAGCTGAAATTCTCTTCGCATGCGGGTGCGGATTAAACACAACGCCGTTGCCGCCTGCGAGCATGCACATACTGTTGCATATTACCGTACAGCTCGGGTTTGTTGACGGCGTAATCGCGCCGATAATTCCAAACGGCGCCATTTCAATTAGCGTAAGACCTCTGTCGCCCGAAAGCGCTCTTGTATCTAAATCTGCTGTACCAAGCGTTTTATCAGCAACAAGATGATGCTTTAATGTTTTATGATAAACATTACCCATCTTTGTATCCTCAACCGCAAGCTTTGCCATAATCTCGGCTTCCTCGTGAGTCAGGCGTCTTATCTGGTTTATAATGTTTTCTCTCTGCTCTTTATTATAATGTCTGAAAACCGTGTAAGCCTTGTTGCAGGCTGCAAGAGCCTCCTCCATTGTGTCAAAAACGCCGAGCTGCGTTCTGTTTTGCTTATCCTCATAAGCTGACAAATCCATGCCCGAAAGCACATTTTTCACAATTTCGCTTACTTTTTTCTCGTCTATCATGAAAGCATTTCCCTCCTCCGTCTTTCACCGTGAAAGGTAAAATTTATTTTATTCTTCTGCGGAAATATTCCGCTCCGATTTTTGCAAGAAGCATATCCTGCTCCTTTGTTCCGCCCGAAACGCCGACAGAGCCAAATAATCTCTCTCCCTTGATTAACGGTTCGCCGCCGCCTATAAGCATAATGCCGTTTCCGTTTGTAAGTCCGTCCAAATCACCGCCGCGCGATTTTGCAAGCGCCTCATGCGTCGGCATTCTCAGAGCCGCCGCCGTGTACGCTTTATCCTGCGCTACCTGTATGCTTGCAATAAAGCTTTCGTCCATCGCATGCAAAAGCACAAGATTTGCGCCGCTGTCCATTACGGCAATTACAATATTTACGCCTATTTGATCCGCTGCCTTTTCAATCGCATAAGCCATTTCTTTTGCAAGATTAAGCGTCATTTTATCGTACTGCGGAATTGAATGCAATTTCGGATCGGATTTTACAATATTTAATTCGGGCTTCTTTTCTTTTTTTATATGTACATTTTCGGGAGTCGCGGCATGCAGATTTTTCGCTACAGCGTCAAGCATTTCATCTATTGATTTCAATGTCTTTCCTCCCTTTCGAAAAATGG
>CAYUSE010000303.1:0-1815 GCA_964447095.1 uncultured Lachnospiraceae bacterium
AATGACCATAATTACTCATATATAAATCTCCTAAATATTTTTATTATTTAAAATCAAAAGAAAATACGGTTGTAGTATCCGTTTCGCCCCAATTTGATTTGGGAACGAATGAAATACTGTATACGGGTTCATCTATATTAATATTGTAAGCCCTGTTCCGGTTGCAGTCTTGATTAAGTATTGTTTTTTCACCGTTTTCGGTAGTTACGGTCACGCTGAATTCCTTGCATAAGGTTTTCGGCACATAGCATTGGGGACTGTCTATACGCACATTACCGCGCATAGGATATAAACGGTCGGGACAGTCTCCGGAAAGTGTTTCTCTGTTTAGGTCGCTGTCAAATGTAAGATGAAGTGAATGAACTATTTCGGGCTGATTGAATTTGTATTCAAGAGACTCTCCGTTTTTGACAGCTACTCCGCATTCTATATCCTTATAAATACTATTGGCGCGGTCCATACCGTTTTTTAAGGTACCATTTCCATTTACAATTGGAGTTTTTTTACACAAATTGCTTACTTCGCGAATGATATTCGGTAAGAAACAATCATTCTGCGCAAGCGTCTGTTGAAGTTCGCTCAGTTTGTTTTTATAGACCCCATGAGGTGTGAGGTCATATTTTGACGCAATAGCTGCCGCTGTTCCGACTGCCTGACCGATTATGGCACAGGTGGCTTGAACTCTTGTACTGCTTAAAGCCATATGGGTTACGCTGATATTGCGTCCGGCAAAAAACAGATTTGAAATGTTTTTTGAATACATTGAACGGTATGGAACGCAGTACGGCGACGGCGTTGACGCAACGGTATTTACCTCGCCGTCGTTGTAAAAGCCCTTTGGAGAATGAACGTCGAGCGGCCAACCGCCGTAAGCGACGGTGTCTTCAAATATTTTATTTTCGGTGATGTCTCGCTGTGTTATTGTGTATTCGCCTACCATACGGCGTGATTCACGCTTGCCGGGAAGGAAACCGAGAAAATCCAAATCCCAATTTTTTGCGTCGCAGACGCCTGAATTTTTGACATAGTCCCAAGTGCCTGTGGCAAGAGATATAAGGTCTTTTGCAATATACTCTGTGTCGTGTATTGTATCCTTTTCACCGCCAAGCTCAAGATACCAGAAGTTTTCATAGGGACTTTTAAGCTCGGGCTTATGATATTTAAAATGTTCGTTGCTAAGAGGAGTACTCCATTGAGGAGGAATGTATTTTACCTCCTGCTCTGTTTCGCGCGCCTGTATCAAACAACTCATTCCCATAACGCAGTTGTCGTGAGCCTTTACAGGAGTATCTTCCATAAATTCGTTTGCGCTTTCGCGTCCGAGACGGTACTCCGCTCCCGTAAGAGGAGCTAAAATGCTGTCGCCCGAGCAGTCTGCATAATTCGTACTTTCTACCTCAAAAAAGGTCTGCGTAGTCATCTGATAACCTGTAATGCTCGTTATGCATTTAGTTCTGCCATCGCCGAAATCGCCGTCATTGACAGAGGCGTCCATACAGGTGCAGTTAAGCAAAAGAGTTATATTTTCCTCCCTGATTACAAAGTCATATAAAACAGTGTCCCATATGTAATAGTTTTTTGTGGGATTCCTGTAATAGTTTTCAAGTAAAATTTCTTCAATTATGCCGGTTTCCATATTATTTTTACCGTCTGCGCCGCGAATCCACATTCTTATTTCAGACGAGGCGTTTCCTCCCAAAACAGGACGTTCGTGCATAAGAACAACAGACGCGCCCTGACGTGCCGCAGCTATTGCCGCACAAATTCCTGCCATACCGCCTCCGATAACGCACAAATCGGCTGTAAGTTTTTGCC
>CAYUSE010000304.1:0-1808 GCA_964447095.1 uncultured Lachnospiraceae bacterium
CGACAGCGCGGAGTCCGTTGAATATTGGCAGGTATTTGACCGCACAACGAACGAGGAAATCAAGGACTGGTCATACTCGGACGGCGCGGTTACGATAAACAGCGTAACGCCGTGGCACAAGTACACCGTAAACTTCCTTGCGTACAGAATTTGGGAAGAAATCTCAATGTACAACCATACAACAAATAATTGGGACAAGGAGCATCTAATGCAGATTGACCCGCGCCATCCCGAAACGCAGCAGTATATGCTTGACTGGCTGAAAAATTGGTGCGAGACACATCCTGCAACAACCGTTGTACGCTTTACGTCAATGTTCTATAACTTCGTATGGATTTGGGGCAGCAATGAGCGAAACCGTCAGCTTTTCTCCGATTGGGGTTCTTATGACTTCACCGTTTCGCCGCTTGCGCTGAAGGAATTTGAAAATAAATACGGCTACAGAATTACCTCGGAGGATTTTGTAAATAAAGGAAATATGCATGCTACGCATAGAACTGCGCCGCAGTCAAAGCTTGACTGGATGGCGTTTATAAACGATTTTGTCGTTAACTTCGGCAAAAAGCTTGTTGACATGGTACACGGCTACGGCAAAAAGGCGTATGTGTTCTATGACGATAGCTGGGTAGGCGTTGAGCCGTGGTTCCCGACCTTTAAGAACTTTGGCTTTGACGGACTTATCAAGTGCGTATTTAACGGCTTTGAGTGCAGACTTTGCGCCGGTGTTGACGCGGTTGAAACGCACGAAATCAGACTTCATCCGTATTTGTTCCCGGTAGGTCTTGGCGGCGCGCCGACCTTTATGGAGGGCGGAAATCCGACGCTTGAGGCAAAGGGCTATTGGAAAAATGTACGCCGCGCGCTTTTGCGTGAGAAGATTGACAGAATTGGTCTTGGCGGCTATTTGTCGCTGACAATTCCATTCCCTGATTTTCAGGATTATATTGAAAAGATTTCTGATGAATTCAGAATGATAAAGGAATTCCATAATGCAGGCAAGCCATACACGCTAAAGCCGAGAATTGCGGTGCTTCACTTCTGGGGCAAGGCGCGTTCATGGACGTGCTCCGGTCATTATCATGAGCACCCCGAGGTTGACCTCATAAATATAAATGAGTCCCTGTCGGGTATGCCGTTTGACGTTGACTTTATCTGCTTTGACGACCTGAAGGAAAACGGTCTTGACAAGTACGACGTTGTTATAAATGCAGGCACGGCAGGCAGTGCATGGTCGGGCGGTCATGCTTGGAACGACAGCGAGGTAGTTGAAAAGCTTACTAAGTGGGTTCATGACGGAGGCGTGTTTATCGGCGTGAACGAGCCGTCGGCGGTTGACGGAAATGATACCTTCTTCAAAATGGCTCACGTTCTCGGCGTTGACGAGGACAGAGGCGAAAAGATTTGCCACGGCAGATATACATTTGAAGAAACAGGCTGCAAGTGCGTTCAGGATAAGGACAGCTTTAAGGTAAACGAGGGTATTTATCTTACAGACGCCGAAACAAAGGTAGCAATGGCAAAGGACGGCGTTCCGTGCGTTACCATGCACCCGTTCGGCAAGGGTAAGGGCATATATATGTCAAGCTTTAGGACGAATGAAATGAATACAAGAACGCTTATGAATATTATATTGAATGCTACAGGTGAAGGAACAGACCAGAAGTATATTACAGACAACCTTTATTGTGAGTGCGCGTATTATCCCGAGGGCAAGCAGCTTGTTGTGATAAACAACAGCGACAGCGAGCAGACAACAACGGTTAAAACTGATTTCGGCGATAAAACAGTTACATTAAGCGCGTTTGATA
>CAYUSE010000305.1:0-1804 GCA_964447095.1 uncultured Lachnospiraceae bacterium
GCAATAGCTGTAAAGTGCGCGACAAGACCTTTTTGTGTTGTCTTGTTGTAATACTGTGTTACGGACAGTATTCCGTCCGCTCCCAGAGCCTCCGCTTTTTTCGTAAGCTCAATTGCATGAGCGGTATCATTGGAGCCTGTTCACGCGATTACAGGTATTCTTTTATTTACTTTTTTTACTGTATATTAAATCGCCGCGAGATGCTCCGCGTCAGGCATGGTTGAAGCTTCGCCCGTTGTTCCGCAGATAATAATCGCATCGGTTTTTTTTGCTATATGCATTTCTATCAGCTTGCCAAGCTCGTCATAATTTGTTTTAGCACCGTCAAACGGCGTAATAATTGCAACTCCCGAACCGGTAAAAGGTAAAGTCTTTGCCATAATAATCTCCTCCTGTTATAAAGTTAATCCATGTAGCCCTTTGCTGTCAATAATTCAGCCAAAAGTACTGCGCCGCCTGCCGCGCCGCGAAGCGTGTTATGGCTCATAGAAACCATTTTATAATCATACTGTGTGCTTTCTCTTAATCTTCCGCAGCTTATTGCCATACCGCCGTCAATTTCTCTTGCCGTCTTAATTTGTGGCTGCTCGGGATTATCCTTTTCCGTATAAACGTGAATAAACTGCTTCGGCGCGTGCGGAAGCTTTAATTCCTGGGGCACGCCCGAATAATCAGCCCACAGTTTTTCGATTTCTTCAACCGACGGTTTTTTCACGCCGTCCTTAAACGAGAAGAAAATCGCCGCTGTGTGACCGTTTGAAACAGGCACTCTGTATGTTTGGCATTCGATTGAAAGCGCTTTGGACGGAACAATCTCCTTACCCTCAATTTTACCGAGAACCTTGTTCGGCTCAACCTCGGATTTCATTTCCTCGCCGCCGATATAAGGGATAAGGTTGTCAACCATCTCAGGCCATGTCTCAAATGTTTTGCCCGCGCCCGAAATTGCCTGATACGTCGTAACAAGAGCATGGTCAATCGGATATTTCATATTTATAACCGCCATTGCGGGCAGATATGATTGCAAGGAGCAGTTTGATTTAACCGCAATAAATCCGCGTTTTGTGCCAAGCCTTTCACGCTGAGCAGGAATAATCTCGATATGTTCTGGATTGATTTCCGGAATAATCATCGGAACGTCGGGCGTATGGCGATGCGCCGAATTGTTTGAAACAACAGGACATTCAGCCTTTGCGTAACGCTCCTCCAATGCCTTAATCTCATCTTTTTTCATATCAACTGCGCAGAAAACAAAATCCACCTGCTCAGCTATTTTTTCAACATCATCAGTTGCGTTCATAACAACCATGTTTTTTACGCTTTCGGGAATCTCCTCGTCCATAGCCCATTTTGAGCCTACAGCATCGATGTATGCTTTGCCCGCGCTTCTTGGCGATGCGGCAAGCACTTTAATTTTATACCACGGATGATTATGGAGAAGCATTATAAAACGCTGTCCCACCATTCCCGTTGCGCCGATAATTCCTACATTGTAATTGTTTTTCATTATTAAATCAGTTCCTTTCTATGTAATTCAAAATAAAGCAGTAACCCACAGAGAGTTGCTGCTTATAATATGCTTGTATTATAATGCGATAGCTCTCCATCATACTGTTTGTATTGATGACAGTCATACTGCTCTTAACAGTATGCCCAGCTTACGGCTTATACAGCTTAGCCAAAGCTTCGGCAATATCCCCTTTTACCGCGGGTCACAGATTGCTGTAAATCTTGCTGCGGCTACTGATGAATGATTGCGCCTCTACCTATATATTATACTACCATTATTATTAGAATGTGTCAA
>CAYUSE010000306.1:0-1800 GCA_964447095.1 uncultured Lachnospiraceae bacterium
TCTATACATCAAAGGAAAAGGCTCAGGCTCACATCAATGCAGGCGCAAAGAAGGTTGTTATTTCAGCTCCGGCAGGAAATGACCTTCCGACAATCGTTTACAACGTAAACCACAACACATTAAAGGCTGACGATAAAATTATTTCAGCTGCTTCATGTACAACAAACTGCTTGGCTCCGATGGCTGACGCTCTTAACAAGTACGCTGCTATCCAGTCAGGTATCATGTGCACAATTCACGCATACACAGGCGACCAGATGACTCTTGACGGTCCTCAGAGAAAGGGCGACCTTAGACGTTCAAGAGCTGCCGCTGTTAATATCGTTCCGAACTCAACAGGCGCGGCAAAGGCAATCGGTCTTGTTATCCCTGAGCTTAACGGCAAGCTTATCGGCTCGGCGCAGAGAGTTCCGACTCCGACAGGTTCAACAACAATTCTTACAGCTGTTGTTAAGGGTAACGGCGTAACAAAGGACGGCATCAACGCTGCTATGAAGGCTGCTGCAAACGAGTCCTTCGGCTATAACACAGACGAAATCGTTTCATCAGACATCGTTGGCATGAGATATGGTTCATTGTTCGACGCAACTCAGACAATGGTTGCCGAAATCGGCGACGGTCTTTATGAAGTACAGGTTGTTTCATGGTATGACAACGAGAATTCATACACATCACAGATGGTAAGAACAATTAAGTACTTTGCTGAACTTGCATAATTGAAAACGAATAATAAAAAAGGATTGCCGAGGCAATCCTTTTTTGATGTCAGTTTCAGTTTTTTCCGTAGTTCTTTACAATCATCTCGGCAAAGTCTTTATTTGTCGGTGTGCTGCCGAGATAGCGCAGCAAATTCTGCATTGTGTTATCGGTATTGTTGTTATTGCGCGTCATTTCACGGCGGATAAGCCACGACGCCTCACGCTCGCGGTTGGTAAGCAAATCCTCTTCGCGGCGCGTTCCCGACTTTAAAATGTCAATCGCGGGGAAAATACGCTTTTCCTGCAAATGACGGTCGAGCTTTAATTCCATATTGCCCGTGCCCTTAAATTCCTCAAAAATTACGTCGTCCATGCGGCTGCCCGTTTCGACAAGCGCGGTTGCAAGAATTGTCAGGCTTCCGCCCTCCTCTATGTTTCTTGCCGCTCCGAAAAATTTCTTCGGTTTAAACAGCGCGTCAGGGTCAAGTCCGCCCGACAGGGTTCTGCCCGTCGGCGCGACTGTCAGATTATACGCCCTTGCAAGTCTTGTTATGGAGTCGAGCAAAATCACAACGTCCTTTTTCTGCTCAACAAGACGTGACGCGCGCTCCAGCACCATTTCAGCCACTTTGCAGTGGTTCTCGGGCATCTGGTCAAAGGTCGAGTAAACAACCTCGCCGTCAATCGAGCGCTGCATATCCGTGACCTCCTCGGGGCGCTCGTCAATCAGCAGCACAATCAGCTTAATATCGGGATAATTTGTTGTAACCGACTGCGCGATTTGCTTGATAATCGTGGTTTTTCCCGCTTTCGGCGGCGCGACAATCATACCGCGCTGACCCTTTCCTATCGGTGCAACCAAATCAATAAGCCTTGACGCGTTTTTTGTTCTGTCGCCCGTGTCAAGAGTGATTTTCTCTTTCGGATAAATCGGTGTGAGCTTTTCAAACGGACGGCGTTTTAACGCGACGTCTATCGGATCGCCGTTAATTGTTTTTACGAACAGCAGCGGCGAATATTTATCCTCATCCTGCGAGGGACGGCTGTCGCCGACAAGCTCGTCGCCCGTTTTTAAGTTGAACCGCCTGATTTGCACGGGCGA
>CAYUSE010000307.1:0-1793 GCA_964447095.1 uncultured Lachnospiraceae bacterium
ATTCGGACAGGTCAACCGATTTTGCCGTTAAATCGGCTTTTAAAATATCAACAATGTTATTGTCCTCGCCAAAAACGGGAGTAATTTTATAGTAATCGCCGAGCGTTGCTTTTACGGCGCTTAATTTGTCAAGCTTTTCCGCTTTTATTTTTGCCTCTTCTTCGGCTTTCTTTATCTCCTCGGCTTCCTGTACGGAAAGAATTTTTACGGGTCTTGACGGCGTTTTATATTCGCCGTTGCAGTAAAATTCAAACGACAGATAATCGCCCTTCAAATCCTCGGGTATTGTAAATTCACGGCTTGTAGCATCCGTGATATTCTGATATGAAGATGTTCCCGTATTGCCCGATAAATAATCGTCCGCTGTAAGATATTTCCATTGGAACACAAGCTCGGGGTATGTATCATAGTCGTATTCTTCGCCGCCTAAGACATTTACCTTTGCCTTAACAGTATTTCCGACTACAACATCGCCCTCAATTTCAACGGTTGTTATAAACGGATAAACCGTTATTTCCTGAGCTGCCGTGTATTCTCCGACTGTTGCTGTAACGGTTGCCTTTCCGGGCTTAACAGCCTTTACGATTGTTTTACTGTTGTTTTCGTCAATGTCCTCGGGAGCTTCAAGCGTGATAATGTCGCTGTCTGCCGACCATACGACAGCCGCGGCGTCCATATCGGTGAAGCTAACAGATAAAGTCGTCTGCGGTACAGTCGAATTGTTTTCAATATACATTACCGCGCCGCCCGTGATTGAAATATGCGGGTCTTTCGTCACAACCTCCGCGCTCTTCTGCCATTTTAAAATCGGGTAGCCGTTATTTATATTGTCGCTGTCCGCAGTAAACGCGCTGCCGAGCTTTTCAAGAAGTGTGTCGGTATCTGTAATTTGCTCGCAATCCGAAGCTGTGCCCATGCCGCCCTTAAAGCAATCGTCCGGCTGCGTCCAATAACAGTTTGTTATTCCGTTTGACACACCGTTAA
Source organism: uncultured Lachnospiraceae bacterium (assembly GCA_964447095.1). Classification (GTDB taxonomy): domain Bacteria; phylum Bacillota; class Clostridia; order UBA1381; family UBA1381; genus JALEPO01. The sequence goes on from CAYUSE010000307.1 coordinate 985, forward strand.
AGCCTGCAATACCGCCGACATTTCCTGCGCTTGTCACCTCGGCGTTGCTGTAACAGTTAGTGGCAGTCGCGTTATTCATATTTTGTCCGACAATACCGCCTGTGTTTCCTGTGCCAGTGATTGCGCCGACATTATAGCAGTCCGATATTGAAGAATATTTGGAATAGCTTGTCATACCGCCGGCATATCCGCCTTTTACGGCAGCAAAATTAGCGCAATTTAAAATATTGCCTTTTTGCGTTGCGCTGTTTCCGGTATAGCCTGCGATACCGCCTGCATAGCCATTCTTTTTGGTTGTTTCGACAGTTCCCTTAAAGCTGCAGTTTTGAATTGTACCCTGTTGGATTTTGCCGACAATGCCGCCGACATAATTGCCGGACGATACGACATTTCCCTCAACCTTTAAATTTTTAATTGCCGCGCCGTTAATTGCGCCGAATAAGCCTTGATTTGCCGCCGCCGCATTTATATTTAAACCGCTTATCGTATGATTATCGCCGTCAAACTCGCCCGAATACATATTCGTGATGTATGCGGCGTTTGAAATCGGCGTCCAGTCGCCGCTTAATGTAATATCGGTGGCAAGCTTTGCATACGGATTGTTTTTTCCGTCCTCCGCCGTGTATGCGTTTACCATGTCGCGGAATGCCGCTAAATCCGCCGCGTCCGCGATTAAATACGGACTGTCCGCCGTACCGTCGCCGTCAAGCGTACCGTCTACGGCAAAAGCCATCTGCGGAATTATGGCAAAAACCATGCTTAACGCTAAGATAAATGATAATAGTTTCTTTTTTGTGTTCATGTTTAAG
>CAYUSE010000308.1:0-1792 GCA_964447095.1 uncultured Lachnospiraceae bacterium
CAGTGGACTTGGGGCAACGGCGATTTCGGCAAGGCTTGGGACAGAAACTTAACAGACGAAAACGGTCCGTATATCGAGCTTATGACGGGTATGTTTACCGATAATCAGCCTGATTTTACATTTTTAAAGCCATACGAGGAAAAGACATTTACACAGTATTTTATGCCGTATAAGGCGGTAGGTGAAATATCAAATGCGTCAACAGACGCTGCCGTAAATATGACAATCGGCGATGGTAAAATCGACCTTGTATTCTATACTCCGTCAGGAATAAACGCGGTATTTGAGCTTACCGCAGACGGTGAAACAATATATACGGGAACACTAAACCTCAAAACAGCAGAAATATTTGAAACAAGCATAAATGCCGACACAGCAGACAAAAAAATCGTATGTAAAATTAAAAAGGACGGCAAGGAAATACTTTCCTGCACACCCGTAAAAACGAGCGAGCCTGTTCCCTCACCTGCGGAGGAAATTCCCGAACCCGAAAAAATTGATACAACGGAAAAATTGTTTTTAGCAGCAACTCACCTTGAACAGTACCGCCACGCTACATATTCACCCGAACCGTATTATTTGGAGGGCTTAAAGCGCGACGCGTCCGATATTCGTCTTAACAACGGCTACGGCAAGTATCTTTACAATAAGGGTAGGTTTGAGGAAAGTATCACATATTTTAATGCCGCAATTAAGTCCTCAACTTGGAAAAATCCGAACCCATACGACTGCGAGCCGTATTACAATCTCGGTCTTGCATTAAAGATGACAGGTAATATTGATAAAGCGTTTGACGCGTTTTATAAAGCCGTATGGGACGGTAATATGCAGGATAAAGCATTTTATCAGCTTGCCTGCATAGCTTCGGACAGAGGCGATTATGATGAAGCTCTCGGATATATTGAAAAATCTCTTATAAAGGGACTGCACAATTTAAAGGGCAGATTATTAAAAACCGCGCTTCTGCGCATGACGGGCAGAGTAGACGAAGCTATCGCTTTTGCGAAGGAAACAAAGAAAATTGACGCGCTTGACCACGGCTGCCGTTATGAGCTGTATAAGCTCACAGGAAACGGTCTTGACGAATTAAAAGCTATTATGAGAAACGACAATCACAATTATATTGAGCTTGCGCTCGGTTATATTGCGGCAGGATTATATGAGGAGGCAAACAGCGTTCTCACGCTTGCTGCGAATGATAACGAGCCTATGGCGCATTATTATAAATTTGCCTGCACAGGCGATAAAGAGGAGCTTTTAAAAGCGGAAAAATCAAGTCCGCTCTACTGTTTCCCTAACCGCTTGGAGGATATTACGGTGCTTGGAAACGCGGCTCAGAGCGGCGGCGAATATGCAAAATATTATCTTGGTTGTCTATTCTATGATAAGGGTATATGGAAAAAAAGCGTATCGTTATGGGAATGCTGTGCCGATAAAATAAATCTGCCGACAGTGTACAGAAACTTATCGCTTGCATACTACAATAAAATGAATGACTCAAACAAAGCAAAAGCGGCAATGGAAAAAGTGTTTAATATGGATAAAACTGACGCGCGCGTATTCTTTGAGCTTGACAGCCTTTATAAAACATTAAACTATTCACTGACAGACCGTCTTGACAATATGAACGCTAACGAGGAGCTTCTTGAAAAGCGCGATGATTTATATACTGAATATATAACGCTTTTGAATTTGAACGGCGAATACGAAAACGCGTATAATCGCATTATGAATCATAACTTCCACCCGTGGGAGGGCGGCGAAGGAAAGATACCTGCGCAGTACAGAATTG
>CAYUSE010000309.1:0-1785 GCA_964447095.1 uncultured Lachnospiraceae bacterium
GACCGCATCAAAGCAATTAAGATTATTGGGTACATTATTTATATCACCGAACTTAGCTGCTATATCTTTTCTTGCATTATTTACCGTTATATACTTCATCTGTAATATCCCGTCTTTATCCATAGGGAGCAGACAAAAATCATATTGCCATAGCTCTGTAAGCTCTGAAAATGAAACCATACCGTTATCCATTTTTAATGTTTTATCCGGCGAGATAATCTCCTGCAGTCCCTCCACAGTTTCCGCTGCAATTATTACGCTTATATGTTTTACCGAACCTATCCTTGAAATCAAGTTCAAAAAAGTTTCCTCCTCATATCGCGGAAAAATCCCTGCACTGTTCCTGCCCGAATAGTACAGCACATACGCAGTATCGTCCTTATGTAGAATACCGTAAAACCTTGTCCCTGCAAGAACCTTGCTTTTCGTGTCTGCTCGTATTGTAAGGCTCGATATGTACTCAGCGTCGCCAAGTCCCTCCACAATCCCTGCATAGATATTTATCCCTGCACCGTATAAAAGCATATTTAATTCAGCATTTATAACTCGTCTGTCAAAAATACTTCCTTTCTTATGAGGTCTTGCGTCATCAGGAAAAGCATACCCTGCCTTCATCAAAATATCCCTGCCCTTCCTTGTAAGCCTGTAACATTTACAGCCTCCGCTTACAAATTTTATATACCCCGACTTTAATAAAGCAGCCACCGATTCTCTCTCAATTAAAGGAATATCATACTTATCTATTGCCCTGCACGGCATATATCTTGCCAGACCACACAGCTTCAAAAACTCTAAATCTCTATTATCCAAAAACATTATTTGTCCCTCCTCTGTTCCTGAGTCATTTTTACAAATGCCTCTGCCTACGTATTATGGTGCAGATTTTAAATTTTCATCTGCCACATTCCTGCAAATACTCAGTATTTACAAGATTTATTTTAATAGATAGCAAGTGCATTTTTATTCTCACCTGACATGAAGTAATTTTTAGTTAATCTTAAAAATACACTTGCCCCTTTGTCTAATTATGTATCCGTTTCGCCATTATTCTGTCCAATATATGCCTCCAGAAGCTCTTCTATTTTATCTACAAATTCCTTTTCATTTTTAAAATATCCGCTGTATTTTTTTATAACAGATTGAAATGATTTTTCCGATTTCTCTTGTATCGCTTCACGCATTAACCCTTCAAGAAACTGTCTTGTAACATTATTACCGGCTTTAATTGCCTTTATATTTTTACTGTTTAAGACATCTCTTTTTTCCACAAAATAATATTGATAAACCAATGTCTGAGCTTCCTTTGAAAGATATGATAAATCTACCGCAGTTGTTAGTTTCATTTGTCCGGTATCTACCCATTCTAAAATATCATCAATCAAATAATTTAGTCTTATGTATCTAAAAATACTGCTTGTACTTTGATTAAATTCCTGCGCTAAAATATTCTGTATATCATTTTCCCACTCTGTCCCATCGTGGGACTGACTTCCATATCGCTCTTTTTTCAATGCTTCATTTCGGAGCATATAAGCTTTTCCGCGCTCGGACGGCAATATTTTTTCTCTCTGAAAAAAGTTTGAATTTATAACTACTTTTAAAGCTTCTGTATCTGTCAATTTACACACTCTCGCCTCCACCTCTGAAATTCCCAATATTTTCAAAGCTTCAACGCGTCTGTGTCCGCTCAGAATTTCATAGCTTCCTCCAAATCCAAGTATTCGTACAACTATCGGATGAAGTAATCCGTGTTCTTTAATATCCTCCGCCAAAAGCTCTAAGTCT
>CAYUSE010000310.1:0-1784 GCA_964447095.1 uncultured Lachnospiraceae bacterium
GGTTTGAATAAGCGGGTAATATGCGTCATTTACCAAAACATTTACTCCGCTTACAATTCCTTTTGAAGCACTGTTCCTCATGGAGAGGGACAGCGGAGTTCCTATTGCAATAACAGATTGTCCTGCAAAAACAGAATCTTTATTGGCAAAAGGAATTGGTTTTAATCCCAGTCTGTCAACTTTTATAACAGCAAGGTCTGATTCTTTATCTATATATTGAATTTGTGCGGGATAGTTTTCGCCATCACAGAATACCACAGTCATATTTTTAATATTGCTGACAACATGTGCATTTGTAAGTATAACTCCTCCTGAACGGATAACAACGCCTGTGCCGTGAGCTGTAAGTTCATTGTAGTTTGAAGCTGCAGAGCTCATATAGGAGGAATCATAATTTCCTACAATAGCAACAACACTTTCGCTTGAGTTTTTTATTATCTGCGCAGTAAGAGTATCCTCATCTGAATTTACATGTACGCTGCGAGTGTCTCCGTTCCATTCAACCTGCGCGCCGAGCGCTTCACTCACAGCTCTGAGCGGTATATATGTAGTGTCGTTCATTATAAATCCACTTGAATTTAGCGGAGTGTTGTTTACGAATATATTAACACCGCTGTCAGCTTGCGCGGGTACGGGTATGATAAGACTTAATATAATCGCAAAGAACATTTTATTTTTCATATAAATATGCTCCTCTCAATAATTAAATATTATAATAACAATATATTTAGAATAAAAACAGTTAACATAATAAAACAGTTTCATTCTATCATATATTTCCAAATAAGTCAACAATAAAGTTTCAGAAGAAAAAATAGATCAATTGTTTGTATTGCGGTTGTATTGACTTATAGAATTATGAGTGATATAATGAAAAAAAGGGTTTGGAGGGTTTGTGTTGCGTATTTTAATGGTTAACAAATATTTATATCCCAAGGGCGGAGCGGAAACGTATATGCTGAAATTAGGCGCAAAGCTTGAGGAAATGGGACATGAGGTACAATATTTCGGAATGTTTGACAGACAGAATGTTGTCAATAATAAGTTATCTGCCTATACCGACCATAAGGATTTCCATAAGCTGTCATGGGATTATCTTACATATCCTTTAAAAATTGTATATTCCCGTTCGGCAAGGAAGGAGCTCAGGCGGCTTCTTAACGCCTTTAAGCCCGATGTGGTTCACACAAACAACATAAATTTCCAAATTACTCCGTCAATTTTATATGAAATAAAGCGCGATAATATACCGATTATTCATACGGCGCATGACCCGCAGTGGGTATGTCCAAACCATACGCTTACAAATCCGCGCACCATGAAAAATTGCACAGAGTGCCTTGACGGACACTTTTTTGGCTGTATAAAAAACAGGTGCATTCATTCGTCGCTTATCCGAAGCATAATAGGAACGGCAGAGGCGCGCCTTTACAGGAATTTGCATACCTACAGGCTTGCCGACAAAATTATCTGCCCGAGCCGCTTTATGGAGAGAATGCTGTCGCATAATCCCGATATTAAAGGACGGACAGAGGTAGTATATAATTTTATAGATAAAAAAATATCGAACGCGGAAAAAACAGGTCGCTATGCGCTGTATTTCGGAAGATACTCGGCTGAAAAGGGCATAAAAACGCTGTTAAAGGCAGCGTCAGAGCTTCCCGATATACACTTTGTTTTTGCCGGAAGCGGCGATTTGGAAGAAGAAATCGACAAAGTTCCGAATATAAAAAATGTCGGATTTAAAAGGGGACAGGAGCTTGACGATTTAATTGCTGGTGCGG
>CAYUSE010000311.1:0-1781 GCA_964447095.1 uncultured Lachnospiraceae bacterium
AGATGTTACGGCTTCAATTTTTTCGAGCGCTTCCTCCTGTGTTAAAATCGGTTTGTTAAGCAGCAGTGAGCGTCCAGCTCCCTGCATTCTCGCTCCCGTGCTTTCATAGCTTAAAATGAAGCTGCCCTTTAGCTGTTCCTTTGCTCTTGCAACCTCCTGCGCGGATAGCTTTTCACGCTTGATTTTTGTGATTTCCTCTGATATAAGCTCCGCAACGCGCTTTAAATTATCAGGGTTCATGCCTGCGGAAATATCAAAAATACCTGTGTTTATATACGCGCTGTGACCTGCGTAAACCGAATAGACAAGCCCAAGCTTTTCGCGAATATTCTGAAACAGTCTTGATGACATACCGCTTCCGAAAACATTGTTAAAAACAAGCAGACTGTAAGCTCTTTCGTCCATTACATCAATACCTTTAAATCCCGCGACAAGCTGCACTTGTTCAATATCCTTTGTTTTTACCAGATTTGACGGCGAATATTCAGCATCGGGCAAAAATATGTCATTATCGCTTATGCTTTGTCTGCCGAAGTATTCCTCAAGCAAATCGAAAAAATCATTTCCGTAATTTCCCGATACGGAAATTATCATATTTTTCTTTGTATAATGCGTTTTCATGTAATTGCGCATGATTTCAGGCGTGATTTTTTCAAGTGATTCACGTGTGCCGAGTATTGTGCGTCCCATTGAGGTATCGCCCCATGCCGCGGATGAAAGCAAGTCATAAACCAAGTCTTCGGGACTATCCTCGTAAAGGCTTATTTCCTCTAATATTACTTTACGCTCTTTGTCCATGTCTTCTTTTGAAAGCAGAGAATTAAAGAGCATATCAGACAGCACATCAAGCGCGACGGGCGCGTGCGCGTCAAGCGTTTTTGTGTAAAAGCAGGTATATTCCCGCGCTGTAAACGCGTTGAGCTGTCCGCCAACGTCATCAATCGCGCGCGCTATTTCAAGCGCATTACGCTTTTTTGTCCCCTTAAAAAGTATATGTTCAATAAAATGTGATATACCATTTTCCTCCGCCGTCTCATGGCGCGAGCCGTTGCCTACCCATACTCCGATTGATATGGATTTAAGATAATCTATTTTTTCCGCAACTACGCGTATTCCGTTTTGCAATGTTTTAAATTCGTACATAATAACTCCTGCTGTTTGTTGATTTTACCTCATAATATCATGATTTTATACGAAAGTCAATACGGAAGAATTTGCAATATTTAAAAAATATGATACAATATAAATAATAAAAAATGAGGTAGTATGTATGGATAATATTTTATCAAGCTGTAAACTATGTCCGAGGAAATGCGGAGCTGACCGTTTGAATGGGCAAAAAGGTTTTTGCGGAGCGGGGAAGAGTGTAAAAATTGCGAGGAGCGCGCTGCATTTTTGGGAGGAGCCGTGCATTTCGGGAAAACGCGGTTCGGGAACGGTGTTTTTCTCAAACTGCACAATGAAATGCGTATTTTGTCAGAATTATAAAATAAGCTCGGGCGGCGCGGGTCATGAGGTATCGGAAGCGGAGCTTGCGGAAAAATTCTTAGAGCTTCAAAACGACGGGGCAAACAATATAAATCTTGTTACGCCCACGCATTACGTTCCGCAAATCATAACAGCGCTTGAAAAAGCGAAAAATAACGGACTGACACTTCCGATACTTTACAATACAAGCGGTTATGAAAATGTCGACACACTTAAAATGCTTGACGGTCTTATTGATATTTATATGCCCGTCATGAAATATTACAGCGACAAGTACGCTGTAAAAGATTCGC
>CAYUSE010000312.1:0-1781 GCA_964447095.1 uncultured Lachnospiraceae bacterium
ATTACAAAATAATGGGAATGGGTACGACTACAACGCTTTCAATGCTTTATGGCGGCAAGGTAATAACCGCGCATGTCGGTGATTCGCGGTCGTATATGATAGCGGATGATAGCATTAAACAGATTACAAAAGACCATTCGTATGTTCAGGAGCTTGTTGCGCGGGGAGAAATCACTCAGGCGCAGGCAAAAAACCATCCGAAGAAGAATTATATCACAAGAGCAATGGGCGCGGAGGACACTGTTAAGGTTGACATCACTATTAAGCCGTATAACGGAGAAAAAATACTTATTTGCTCTGACGGACTTTCTAATTATGTTGAAGATGAAGAAATAAGAGAGAATATAAATAAACAAAACACCCTGCAAGAGGGAGCTCAGGCGCTTGTGGATATAGCAAACGAAAGAGGCGGCAGAGATAACATAACGGTTGTGGTGTTGGAAAGGGAGATAGACAATGAACAGTGAAAATTTAGTTGGCGTAACGCTTGGTAACAGATATGAAATACTTGATAAAATCGGCACGGGAGGCATGGCAACCGTTTATAAGGTAAAGGATAATCTTTTAAACCGCTTTGTTGCTATTAAGGTACTTCGTGATGCGCTTGAGGGCGAGGAAAAGGTTGTTGCAAACTTTATTAAAGAGGCGCAGTCTGCTGCGAGCCTTGTTCATAATAATATTGTATCCGTCTATGACGTAGGTGAAGAAGACGGGCTTAATTATATGGTTATGGAATATGTTGACGGTATCACGCTGAAGCAATACATAAAGGAAAAAGGTATGCTTCCGTGGCAGGAGGCGTGCGATTTTGCAATCCAGATAGGTCAGGGCATAAGCGAAGCGCATAATCAAAATATTATACACCGCGATATTAAGCCGCAGAATATAATTATGACTAAGGATAAGACGCTTAAGGTTACTGACTTTGGTATAGCGAAAGCGGTAGCGTCGGAAACTACTGTTGTCGGCGGAACGGCTCTGGGCAGTGTACATTATATTTCCCCCGAGCAGGCGAGAGGCGGATTTACAGACGCGAGAAGCGATATATATTCTTTGGGTATTGTACTTTACGAAATGCTTACAGGCAAAGTTCCTTTTGACGGGGATACGGCTGTAAGCGTGGCTTTGATGCATCTTGAAAAAGACCCCGTCAATGTAAAATGCGTAAACCTTGAGGTTCCTACGGATTTGGCGTATATTACCATGAAAGCAATTGCTAAGGAACAGCATAACCGATACCAGAACATTCAGGAGATGCTTGATGATTTGCACGCTGTTCTCGCGGATGAAATGCTTCCGAGCAAGGAGAATGTAGTAGATATTGAAGATGATTTTGCAATGCCCGGTGAAACTCGCAAAATAGATATTCCCGAGGAAAAAATAGCGGAAGCAGACGCAAGATATGAAAATAAAAAGAATACTGTCATTCAGACTGAAACCATTATAGAAAAAAAAGGCAAGAAGAAAAAGGCAAAGAAATCAAAATCACAGAAACGCGCTGACAGAATTGCCTCGGTAATGGCGATTTCAACGGTTGTTGTTATTATTTTAATCGCTCTTGGAACTCTGTTTGTAATGAATTCGCAAAAAGAAGCGCTTGTGCCTGATTTTACGAACATGACCATGGAGGAAGCTAACGAGGCAGCTTTAAAAGAAGGACTTGCAATAGCAGATGAGGTAGAATACTCGCTGTCTGTCGCGGTTGAGGAAAATCGTATAATATCACTGGATCCTGGTGCAAAATCGGATGTGGCAAAGGGTACGGCGATTAAAATTTTAGT
>CAYUSE010000313.1:0-1373 GCA_964447095.1 uncultured Lachnospiraceae bacterium
AACATAGTAGACAGCATATTTGTGGCACGTATTTCGGAAAACGCGCTTACGGCTGTTTCAATGGCGTTTCCGATGCAAAATCTTATGATTTCGGTCGGAACGGGTATAGGTGTCGGAATTAACGCTATGCTTTCGCGGTCTCTTGGCGAAAAGAATTTCAAGGCGGCAAATAAGATGGCTGTAAACGGTGTATTTTTAGAGCTTTGCGGATACATATTGTTTTTAATTTTGGGTATTTTTGCGACAAGACCGTTTTTTCATGTTCAGGCAGGGCAGGGAGAAATCGCGGAAATGGGAATTCAATATACGACGATTTGTCTTACCATGTCGTTTGGAATATTCATGCAGTTTGCATTTGAAAGACTGCTCCAATCGACGGGCAGAACGCTATATACAATGATGACGCAGAGTATAGGAGCTATTATAAATATAGTGTTAGACCCGATTTTAATATTCGGTTTATTCGGAATGCCGAAGATGGGCGTTGCGGGCGCTGCTGCGGCAACTGTTGCGGGACAAGTTATAGCGGCAATAATTGCGTTTATATTTAATATAAAATTCAATACTGATATAAGTTTGAAATTCAAGGGCTTTAAGCCGCAGACGCGGTATATTAAAAGTATATTGTCAGTCGGAATACCATCCATAATAATGGTTTCTGTCGGCTCGGTTATGACGTTTGGAATAAATAAAATACTTATCGCGTTTTCATCAACCGCCGTTGCGGTATTCGGTGTGTATTTTAAGCTTAACAGCTTTGTGTTCATGCCGGTGTTCGGACTTAATAACGGTATGGTGCCGATTGTTGCATACAATTACGGTGCAGGAAATAAAAAGCGTCTTACGTCAACAATTAAATATGCGGTACTGTATGCTGTTATCATAATGACTATCGGAATGCTGTTATTCCAATTTGCGCCCGATATGCTTCTCGGATTATTTAACGCCTCTGAGCAAATGCTTGAAATCGGCGTTCCGGCGCTTAGAATTATCAGCATACCATTCTCGATTGTAGGTATGTGCATTGTAATGTCATCAGTGTTTCAGGCGCTCGGTCACGGTCTTTTAAGTATGTTTATCTCAATCGCCCGTCAGCTTGTAATACTTCTCCCAACGGCATTTATTCTGTCAAAAATCAGCGGAGTAAGCGCGGTTTGGTGGTCGTTTGATATTGCTGAGATTGTTTCGGTAATACTGTGCTTAATATTTTACAGAAACATTTATCGGAAAGTTATTAAACCTTTGGGCAAAGCAGTATAAAATATTGACTTTAAAGCGCAAATACATTATAATAAAATAAATATGATAAGTTGGAAGGTTTTCCTGATTAAAGAAAGGATTGAAAGAATGAAGAATTTCAAAAAAATTATATG
>CAYUSE010000313.1:1383-1772 GCA_964447095.1 uncultured Lachnospiraceae bacterium
ATGCGCTTGTTTAGCCTGCGCAATGCTCATGTCCGCCAAGATTTTGGCGGAGGGCGAAAATACGGCGGAAAGCGGATGGATTAAGGCGGAGCTTTTCGAGGATAGGGTTAAAAGGGCGCAAAATAAAGTAAACCTTTTTGATGAGGGAACAGAAATAGCAACTGTTGTTCCGCCGACAGCCGAAGAAAAAGAAATTATAAAAATTATCGCGGACGGAATAGGGGAGCACAAAGATGAAATAGAAATCCCGAATGAGTACACCGTTTCTTCGGAACGCTTAGGCGAACTGTACGGAGCGTTTACGGGATATTATATACAGCTTGAACGCCCCGATATAATTGATATTCCGGGAATTCGGTTCTATGGCACGGCAGAGAGGATTACAAGTA
>CAYUSE010000314.1:0-1765 GCA_964447095.1 uncultured Lachnospiraceae bacterium
CACATACGCGGGCAGCAAAGTACCCTCAATTGATAATGTAAACTTTATGATACAGACAGGTGAAACGGTCGGCATAATCGGCGGAACAGGTTCGGGAAAAACAACGCTTATAAGCCTTATACCGCGTTTTTATGACGCGACTGAGGGCGAGGTTTTAATTGACGGCGCAGACGTAAGAAATTTTACGGCAGAACAATTGAGAGAAGAAATTGCCATTGTTCAGCAGAGGGCGGCGTTATTTACGGGCACAATAGCGGATAATATGCGTGTGGCAAAGCCTGACGCAACGCTTGACGATATGAAAAAGGCAGCGGATATTGCGCAGGCAAGCGAATTTATAGACAGACTTGAGCGCGGCTTTGAAACGCAGGTGGCAGAGGGCGGAAACAATCTGTCGGGCGGTCAGAAGCAGCGCCTTACAATCGCGCGCGCGCTTATTAAGCAATCGCCGATTTTGATTTTGGACGACAGTGCGTCTGCACTTGATTACGCGACTGACGCGGATTTAAGAAGAGCAATACGCGAAAACACCGACAATCAGACGGTTATAATAGTTTCACAGAGAGTGAATTCCGTTAAAGACGCTGATAAAATTGTAGTGCTTGACGACGGTGAAATCGTCGGTATAGGAACGCATGAGGAACTTGTCAAAACATGTGAAATTTATCATGAAATTTGCTGTTCGCAGGAACAATTGGGAGGTGACGCGGCATGAGCAAGCCTTTAAAAACACTCGGAAAATACATTTTGCGGTACCGTGCGGTTTTGATGTGGCTTATATTTTCCGCGCTGCTTGCGAATATATTTATGCTTGCCGCGCCCTATGTATCGGGACTTGCGATAGATTTTATCAAGGGCAAAAACAATGTTGATTTTTCGATGGTGATAAAATTTTCGGCAATTTTACTTGGAGTATATGTCCTAAACGCTTTGTTTACATGGCTTATGACAGCACTTACGAACACGCTTTCAAACAAGACAATCGCCGATATAAGGCGTGATGCATTTAATAAAATTTCAACACTTCCGCTGAGTTTTTTTGACGGACATTCGCACGGCGATATTATAAGCCGCCTTACAAATGATATTGATTCCGTATCCGACGGATTATTGCAGGGAATTACGCAGCTTCTTTCGGGGCTTGTGACTGTTATAGGCTCGCTTGTTATGATGTTTTTATTAAACGCAAAAATCACTGCGTGCGTAATTTTAATTACTATTTTATGTGTGTTTGTATCTAAAGCAATCGCGACAAATTCGGGTAAAATGTTCCGTTTGCAGGCGAAAACGGTCGGTGAATTAAACGGCTGTATTTCCGAAAATATCGGCAATTTAAAGGTAGTAAAGGCGTTCGGATATGAAAAGGGAAGCGAAGCCGTATTTCGTGAAATAAACTCGCGGCTTTATGACTGCGGACAAAAAGCGCAGTTCTATTCATCTCTTGTTAATCCGACTACGAGATATATCAATAACTTAGCATATATTTCCGTAGGTGTTCTCGGAGGTCTGGCGGCACTGAACGGTCATTTGTCGGTCGGAATAATATCAAGCTTTCTGATTTATGCCACGCAGTTTGCGCGTCCGATAAATGATATGACAAGCATTTTGACTCAGCTTCAATCGGCTCAGGCAGCGGCTTCAAGGATTTTTGCAATAAATGACATTGCGTCAGAGGCGTCAGATGAAAATCGTCCGCCTTTAAAGCCGAAGGATGGCACGGTTGAATTTAAAGATGTTGAATTTTCGTACAATAAAAAAACAGATC
>CAYUSE010000315.1:0-1760 GCA_964447095.1 uncultured Lachnospiraceae bacterium
GATTGAAAAATTAAGCTGTATGCGCGGAATATCGGGTTTTGAATACAGAATTACGCCTGAAATTGCCGATATGTTTCGTAAATATACTGATGATGTGACAATTGATACAATGGGAAATGTAATTGCCGTAAAAAAATGCGGCAAAGACAATGCCCCCAAGATTATGATTGAGGCGCATTGCGACGAAATTGGCTTAATGGTAATGAAAATTACAGATGAGGGATTTATCACATTTACAAATGTAGGCGGCGTAGATAGCCGCATACTGCCGTCCTCGGAGGTTGTAATTCACGGCAAAGAAGATGTTTACGGCGTAATCGGAATTAAGCCGGATTGTATGCAGGAAAACGGAAAAACGGCAAAAATGAAGTCTATGGCAATTGACACAGGACTTAGTGCGGATAAAGTAAAAGAATTGATTTCTATCGGTGACAGCATAACATTTCCGCAGTCGGTCGGGATTTTGGGAGAAAATCAATTCAGCGGAAAATCGCTTGACGACAGGGCAAGCCTTGCCGCCGTGCTTGACGTTATGAAAAATCTTCAGGCAGAAAAGCTTGACGTTGATGTTTACGCCGTTGCCGCAGTTCAGGAGGAGGTCGGCTGCCGAGGCGCAAAAACGGCGGCGTTTGCGATAAATCCTGATATAGCGATTGCAATTGACGTAACGCACGGCATAACGCCCGATAATTCCAAAGATGCTTTTGATATTGGCTGCGGAGCTGTGATTTCTGTAGGACCAAATCTACATCCAAAGCTTACAAAACGCCTGTTTAAAACGGCGCAGGAGCATGATATAAAGGTTGAAACTGAGGTTGACGGCGGAGATACGGGAACTGATGCATGGGAAATTCAGGTATCTCAGGCAGGTATTGCGACAGCGCTTTTGTCACTGCCGTTAAAGTATATGCATACATCGGTTGAAACTATTGCTGTATCTGATGCGGAAGCGGTGTCACAGCTTTTATCAAGCTTTATAAAACACTTAAAACGACGAGATTTTACATGTCTGACATATAATAAATCCATAGTAAACAAACCGGAGTAAGCGGAAATGAAGATGAAATACGCGGTTTAATTATAAATGAAATCACACCATACACCGATAATGTGACTGTTGACACAATGGGGAATATAATCGCGTATAAAAAGGGCAGAAAAGATGATATAAAAATCATGGTCACTGCGCATACGGATGAAGCAGGATTTATAGTGTCGCAGATTACTGACAAGGGATATGTTAAATTTAAGCCTGTCGGTAATATTGATGAACGGTCTGTAATATCCAAATGCGTGGAAATCGGAGATAATAAAATCAACGGAGTTATCGGCATGAAAGCCATTCATCTCCAAAAGAAAGAGGAACGCGAAAAGACAGTTGATTTTTCAGATTTATATATTGATATTGGCGCAGACAGCAAAAAGACAGCTGAAAAACAAGTTTGCCTCGGTGATTATGTATCGTTTAAAACGAAGTTTGCCGAGCTTGGCAATAATATTAAGGGTAAAGCATTTGCGTCAAGAATACCCTGTTATTGTTTGATTGAAGCTTTGAAAAAAGAGCATGGAAACAGCTTTTACGCTGTATTTACCGCACAGAGCGAGGTGGGTAACAGGGGAGCGCAGATTAGCTCTTACGGGGTAAATCCTGACGTTGTTCTCACACTTGATGCAACGGAAAGCGCGGACATGTTCGGTGTAAAGAAAAGCGAAATAATTGCAAAAATCGGCGAATGCGCGGTCGTATCTTATATGGACAA
>CAYUSE010000316.1:0-1749 GCA_964447095.1 uncultured Lachnospiraceae bacterium
CGGTTAAATACGCTTTGGCGGCGGTTGTGTCGCCGTTTGTAAAAAACAGGCTCGGTTACGGGAATTTATGGATTATTTCAGAGCGCGGCTTTGACGCGCGCGACAACGCGTATCATCTTTTTAAATATATAAGGACAAATCACCCTGAGATAAATATACATTACATAATTTCAAAAAAATCTGCGGATAGGAAAAATGTTGAACGTTTCGGGAATATAATCGACTATAAAAGCTTTCGCCATTATTTGGCTTTTGCTGTTTCAAAGGTTAAAGTCAGCACTCATATAATGGGCTACAGCCCCGATATAAATTTTTTTACGCATATTGATAAGTTAGGGCTTGTAAAGGGCAAAAAGATTTTTTTACAGCATGGAATAATAAAGGACAATATACCGTATCTGTATTATAATAATACGGGACTTGACCTTTTTGTATGCTCGGCAAAAGCGGAGGTCGATTATGTCAGGAAAAATTACGGTTATCCCGACGGAATAGTTGAGCTTCTCGGGCTTTGCCGATATGATTATCTGGTAAAAAATCCCGACAAATCAAAAAAGGTTCTGTTTATGCCGACGTGGCGCGTAAAGCTGCAAAGCTGCACCAAAAACGAATTTCAAAAAAGCGAGTATTACAGGGAGGTAAGTTCATTTTTAAACAGCGATTCATTGGAAAAAATATTGGAAAAACATGGCTACGAGCTTCTGTTTTATCCTCATATTGAAATGCAGAAATTTCTCGATTGCTTTAAAACGAACAATGGAAATATTAAAATCCTGAGCTTCGATGATGTTACCGTTCAAAAACTGCTGATAGACTGCGACGTTCTTATAACCGATTTTTCAAGTGTGTTTTTCGATTTTGGATATATGGAAAAGCCTATGATTTTTTATCAGTTTGATAAAGAGGAATTCCGTAAGCACCATTATCAGGAGGGATATTTTAAATACGAGCGTGATGCTTTTGGAATAGTCACGGAAAATGAAAATGATGTCATAGAAGAATTAGACAAAATTTTAGAGCATGATGCGGCAACGGAAAAAGAATATCTTGACCGTATAAACAGCTTCTTTACATTCAGGGACAGAAATAACTGTAAACGCAATTTTGAAAAAATTATGGAGATAGTGAAGTGAAAAAAGTAAGCATAATTGTACCTATATATAATATGGGTAAGTATATTTCAGAAAATCTGCCGTGTCTCACAAATCAGACTTATCAAAACCTTGAAATTTTGCTGGTTGACGACGGTTCAACGGATGAAACTCCCGTAATTTGCAGGGAAGAGGCAAAAAAAGACAACAGAATACGCATAATTGAAAAGAAAAATGAAGGGCCGGGTGCGGCGCGGAATTTCGGATTGTCAAACGCGACGGGTGATTATGTTTATTTTTACGATATTGACGACATTTTATATCCCAACGCGATTGAAATGCTCGTAAATGCGATTGAAGAAAGCGGTGCGGATTTAGCCGTATGCGGCTTTGATATGTATGACGGCAAAAAAATCTATAGAACCGTCAGAAAAACGGTGGGAATTTATGATGCTGACACAGCCCGCAAAAATTATGCGAAGCATTTATCCATGTACGCGCCCGAGGGAATTCAGGGCGCGCCGTGGTATAAGCTGTATAAAATGAGCGTTATCCGCGAAAATCAAATAGAATTTCCCAATATTCGCAAGAGCGAGGACGAGGTTTTTATGGCTCGCTATGTGGACTGTATTTCCTCATTTGAGCTTATTGAAAGACC
>CAYUSE010000317.1:0-1747 GCA_964447095.1 uncultured Lachnospiraceae bacterium
AATTCCTCCTGCAAAGCGCGTCTGCGGCTTGTCTCATCCATGGCTTTGCGCATTGAATTTGTAATTGTATCGGCATATAAGATAACTTGTCCCTCAGCATTGCGTGCGGCTCTTCCGATTGTCTGAATAAGGGACATTTCACTTCTCAAAAAGCCTTCTTTATCGGCATCAAGTATTGCGACAAGAGCAACTTCGGGAATATCCAGACCTTCACGGAGAAGATTTATTCCGACAAGTACATCATACACACCAAGACGCAAATCCTTTATGATTTCCGTTCTTTCAATCGTAGAAATGTCAGAATGCATGTAAGTGACTTTTATTCCTATTTCCTTTAAATAATCAGTTAAATCCTCCGCCATGCGTTTCGTAAGAGTTGTAACAAGTGTTCTGAAGCCCTTTTCGGTACGTTTTTGTATTTCTCCTATCAAATCGTCAATCTGATGTTCAACCGGCTTTATGATGATTTCAGGGTCAAGCAAGCCTGTCGGGCGAATTACCTGTTCGGCAACAACCGTTGAATGTTCTTTTTCGTAATCGGCAGGAGTTGCACTTGTAAAAATCACCTGATGAAGATGCTGTTCAAACTCGTCAAATTTAAGTGGGCGGTTGTCCGCCGCGCTCGGCAGACGAAATCCGTACCCGATAAGAACCTCTTTTCTTGCTCTGTCACCGTTATACATTCCCCTAACCTGAGGAACTGTTACATGTGACTCGTCAATTATCATCAAATAATCCTCGGGGAAATAATCAAGCAGTGTAAATGGCGCGCTTCCGGGAGCTCGTCCGCTTATGTGACGGGAATAGTTCTCTATTCCCTGACAAAATCCGATTTCCTGAAGCATTTCCAAATCATATCTTGTGCGCTGTTCAATTCTCTGCGCTTCAATCAGCATATCGCGGTCTTTGAAATACTTAACCTGCTCTTCCATTTCAAGCTCAATAGCTGAAAGAGCAGCCAGCATTTTTTCGTTTGTCGTAACATAGTGCGACGCAGGCATAATAACCGCATGCTGACGTACGCCTATAATTTCGCCTGTTATGACATTGACCTCGCATATACGCTCAATTTCATCACCAAAGAATTCAATCCTTATCGCGTTTTCACCGTTGTTTGACGGAAAAATCTCAACAACATCGCCGCGTACCCTGAATTTATTTCTTACAAAATTTATGTCATTGCGTTCGTACTGCATAGCAACGAGTTTTTTCAACAGTTCTTCCCTGTTCTTTTCCATGCCTACGCGAACCGAAAGCATAAGGTTTTTATAATCGTCAGGGTCGCCCAAACCGTATATGCACGAAACACTTGCTACAATGATAACATCTTTGCGTTCAAGGAGAGCAAATGTAGCACTATGACGAAGCTTATCTATTTCTTCGTTCGTCAAAGCGTTTTTTTCAATAAATGTATCAGTCTGCGGAATGTATGCCTCAGGCTGATAATAGTCATAATAGCTCACGAAAAACTCAACGCAGTTATTCGGAAAGAACTCTTTAAATTCACTGCATAGCTGTGCCGCAAGCGTTTTGTTATGAGCAAGAACAATGGTGGGTTTATTAACTTTAGCAATCACATTTGCCATTGTAAAAGTTTTACCTGAGCCCGTAACACCAAGCAAAGTTTGAAATTTTTCTCCGTTTTTTACACGGTTTACTAAAGTTTCAATAGCTTTAGGCTGATCGACCTGCGGTTTAAAATCGGAAACAAGCTCAAATTTATCCATAAACTTCTCCTAAAAGATAA
>CAYUSE010000318.1:0-1734 GCA_964447095.1 uncultured Lachnospiraceae bacterium
TCGGGTCAAAAGGAAGAAAGTGATACTGAAACGGATAACCGTTTTACGCGTTCAGCGTCATTTTTGAAAGAATGGATTGCAAATGACGTTTTAAAGCGTGACGATAAGCCTTCAATATATATGTATGAGCAGACAATAGAGGTTTATAATGTTCAGTATTCAAACAGAACATTTGTCACACTTTTAGAGCTTGAAGAATTTAACGAGACAAGAATTATGCCGTGTGAAGAGGTTCGGGAAATTTCACTGAAAGACAGATATGATTTGCTTGCAGCTACAAATGCGGATTTGAGCATGATTTGCTGCCTTTATGTTGAGCGCTAAAAAGAACTTCTTAATCTTATGAACGAACTCAGCGAGGAAAGACCTGACTCCGAATTTGAATCAAAAGACGGAATACAACAGCGTGTATGGGCTATTACATACCAGCCGACGATTGATTTTATTACAGAACAGTTTAAAAATATGCCGCTATATATTACAGACGGTCAGACGAGATATGAAACCTGCCTTCAGTATAGAAATTATATGAAGGCTAATAATCCCGAGCATAACGGAACAGAGCCGTATAATTACACGATGGTATCGCTTGCAAACTCAAATTCAGACGGGATTGTTATTTTGCCTGTTCACAGAGAAGTGAAATGCAAGCGTTTCCGTGAGGACTATTTTGTGGCAGGCGTTCAGGACCATTTTAAAATAGAAAAAATAATTGTTGATTCTGATGACGAGGAATTGGTTGAAACAATGAAAAAGCAGATTGCTACAACTAAGCCCGAAACGCGTATTGCCGCATATTGCGGAGGAGATTATTTCTACAGATTAACGCTTGTGGATAAGGATTTTGTCAAAACCGATATACTGCCCGAAATGTCAAAGGCTTACTGCGGACTTGATATTGTAGCGCTGAATAAGCTTGTGATTGAGGACGTTTTACATATAAAAGAAGAAGAGTATGAAGAAAAGGTGGAAGCGACAAGAAGTCATGCAAGCTGCCTTAAGCATGTTCAGGAGGGAATATGTGATATTATGTTTATTGTAAATCCCGTAAAAACAGAGCAGATTAAAAATATAACGGCAGCAGGCGAAAAAATGCCGAAGAATACCATAAGTGTATTCCCGAAGCCGTCTGTAGGCGTTATAATCAATATAAAAGAAAATTAACATAATTTTGTGAAAAAAGCTTGACAAATTATGGCGTGTTTGCTATAATGTCATGGTGACCGCATTGAATGGGTTTTTAACTTGTGTATTGCAAGACCTACGACAGCGTGTCCTCATAAATATAAGAGGAGGTGTTTTTATGTACGCAATAATTGTAACAGGCGGAAAGCAGTATAAGGTATCGGAAGGCGATACACTTTTTATTGAAAAGCTTGAAGCTGAGGAAGGCTCAAAAGTAACATTTGATCAGGTGCTTTTGACAGGCGATGGTGAGAACGTAACAGTCGGCGCACCTACAGTTGCAGGCGCAAAGGTTGAGGCTAAGGTCGTAAAGAACGGCAAGGCTAAGAAAATTTACGTTTTCAAAATGAAGAGAAAGAAGAACGAGCGTAAGAAAAAGGGTCACAGACAGCCTTATACTAAGGTTGAGATCACAAAAATCAACGCTTAATAACAATTTGGAAGATAGCGAGGTGTTTTAAATGGCTCATAAAAAAGGTATGGGTAGTACAAAGAACGGTCGTGACAGTGAGTCGAAAAGACTTGGCGCAAAGCGCGCTGACGGTCAGT
>CAYUSE010000319.1:0-1732 GCA_964447095.1 uncultured Lachnospiraceae bacterium
CTTTTAATCAACAGCTTACTCTATTATACAACACCTCGCGTGAATTTTCAATAACTCACAGCAAATTATTTCGCCGTGACCCTCTATTGCTTTTTCGACAAATAGCCCAAAAAGAAAGTCCCAAGAGTCGCACCTCTTGGGACTTTCACTTTTTTGACCATTTTGTGAATTCCATGGAATCACATAATCACTTTCTATGGTATCTATATAATACACCACAAATATATTTTTGTCAATACTTTTTAAAAATATTTATACATATTTCAAAATATCCAACGGCGCATCAACGATATAGTCCGCGCCTGCATTTTGAAGCTCTTCCCTGTCCCGAAAGCCCCACGTCACGCCGATTGTTGTCATTCCGGCATTTTTGCCCGTGCGTATATCAACATTCGTATCGCCCGCAAAAAAACATTCATCCGGCTTCACTCCGAACACATCTGTTATGCGAAACGCGTTATACGGGTCGGGCTTTGTCGGATAACCGTCAATAACGCCGCTGACAAAATCGAACGCGTCGCCGAAAATAGTTTTTACCACATCATGAGCGACATTATCGGGCTTATTTGAGCATACGGCGATTTTTATTCCCCGATTTTTAAGCTCGGCAATAAGCTCGCGTATGCCGTCGTACGCGTCCGTGTCATAAAGCGGGTCAGCCTCATAATTTTCGTCATACACGCGGCAGACCTTATCAAAATTCTCCTCAGTGTCGGCGTCAAATACATTAAGCATTCTATGTATCAGCTTTGTCCTGCCGTCTCCTACATATTTTTTATAGTCCTCCGTCGGGATTGAGCCAAATCCAAACGTATTGAGCGCCAAATTGCCAAAGTGCGCAATTGCGTTTATTGTGTTGGTCAGCGTTCCGTCCAAATCAAAAATAAAAACCTTCATGCTATTATCTCCTTTTTATATCATTATATTTACTATAATAGTATAACTCAATATGTACACAATGTAAACAGTTTATGAAATTTTGAGTAAAAACTTGATTTTTAACCTATAATATGGTAGGATAGGTTTATTAAAAATTAACACAGAAAGGAATATTAACATGAAAAAAGCAGTATTTTTAACCGCGCTTCTTGCGCTTACGCTAAGCGTCTCAAGCTGCGGAAAAAAGAACGATAAGGCTCAGACACCAAATCAATCACAAAATCAATCGCAGAGCGTCAATGACATATCCGGCAATTATGCCGAAGGCTCTTCCGAAAATGTCGATAT
Organism: uncultured Lachnospiraceae bacterium; assembly: GCA_964447095.1. GTDB lineage: Bacteria > Bacillota > Clostridia > UBA1381 > UBA1381 > JALEPO01. Next base: position 1,228 of record CAYUSE010000319.1, read on the forward strand.
GAAGAAGATTGACGGTGAGGAATTAAAGGCAGAAAATGATGACAATGACTCAGCAAAGCTTGAAGCGAGTGAAATATCGATTGAGGATGCAAAGCTCGTCGATGTTGATGAAAAGAAGTACGTCATAGTGTCATACAAATTTACAAATAAGACCAATTCCGACGAGAGCTTTTCGTCATTGATGGATGCAGCAGTATTTCAGGACGGCTCACAGCTTTCAAAGGCTGCGGGAAATTTTGAGATAGAAGGCTTCGACTCCAATTCAACGGCTGAGAGAATAGGCTCGGGAAAAACAGTAACAGCGCAGGAAATTTACAATATTGAAAATGACGCGCCAATTGAGGTTATCGTGAAGGAATTTAATTCACAAAATAATATGTCTGTGTCAAAAACCTTTAAAGTAAAATATCCGGCTGAACTTATACACGAAAAAGACATTATAGTTTTACTATACTGTCTTTTTATAATTATAATATTATTCTTCTTCTTTAGCCTTTTGAGCAGC
>CAYUSE010000320.1:0-1728 GCA_964447095.1 uncultured Lachnospiraceae bacterium
CTGTATCTCTGAAGCTTGATGTTACAGGCGGCACCTTAAAAACAATCATATCGGGTGAACAGATAATATTTCTGTCAAACATTTTAGCGGTTGAAAACCATCTATGTCCGTCTGTATTTAATGCCATTTCTTGTTTCAAAGCGGTGTCATCCTCACCGCTGCCACGAGCTGTCGAGTCTATTTTAGTAATTTCTCCGTCTTTATTCACAGTATATAAAATGACTTTTTCTTTCAGCGAAAGCATGCTTTCCACTTTATTATCTATACGTTCTCCGTCTTTCTTTGCCTTTTCATATACATTTATCCATTCTATCTTACCCGAAGATGTAAGAATTTTCAGCATTACTTCTTCATTTAATTCATTTACATATGCCGCATTTAAAACATATCCGGGTAATGCATTGCTTCCTTTAAGTTCAAAATAAGCAATTTCTCCAAACCTGTTTGTTTTAAACAAGCCCGTATAGTTTACTTTCATCAGATAACGGTCAAATGCTTTTTGCAGATATTTATATAAAACTCCGTCTATTGTCATTTCCTTTTCCTTATCACTGATACCTGAAATCGTACCCTCAAAGTTATTTGAATTTATATATATAAATGCGTGACTGTCCGAATATGCAATATCCACAACAGAATTTTTCGTTATTGCTGATAAATCCAGCTGCTCGCCATTCTCCGAGAAAACGCTTACATAATCACAATTACTTATATCTATAATCAGTTGATTATCTATTGCATCAGTCAATAATCCTTTTTCCTGATTAAATGTATTTACGACCAATGTTTCATAATCATATATAATAACTGTTTCATACAAACCGTTATTATCTCCGTCAACCAGCTTCATCTCACCGTTTTTTATCTTAAATGCTTCATCAACATTTTCTTTCACAACCGCTCCGTTACGAATAACTGTGGCATCTAAAGCTATTTTAACCGTTTTGCGTTTATCGCCTTCAAAATATGTAAGCTTATCCCCAAGACCGTCAAATTTTTCAATATCCTCGCTCTTAATCATAAGCTCAGCCATCTTAAAAGGCTCTATGTATACAAGCGTTCTGCTGTCGTCATCCTCCTCTCGATAATAAAACTTAAGTTTATAGCCAAGATAATCAACGGCATTTTCTATTTCTCCAATGTAGTAATTTATACCGTCTATTATAATTTGGTCGTCAGACACATCCGTGTCCTTAATTGACATTCCGTATACAGTCTCAACAATTCCTTTATCATCATATAAATTCATATAATATGACATTAAAGTTTCGTTTTCATCTATAACATAGCTTGTTTTGTAGCCGATAAAATTTTTCTTCATTACATTCGCGTGCAGCGCATTATATACAATCTTAGCCATCATTTCTTTTGTCAGCTTACCGTCTTTATCGGAAACTCCGTCCAGCATATTTTGCGATGCCGCTGCAGAAATATATCCGTTCGGATATCCGCCATGGCTTTCTGCATAATCGCCGTATCCCATAATGCAAGTGAGCATTTTTACCGCTTCATTTAATGTTATTATCCTATCCGGTTCAAACAATCTGTTTGCAGACTGTGCAATAATTCCCTGTTCCGCAAGTACGTTTATCGTGTAAGCATACCATTTGTCCGGCGTAACATCCGTAAAATATGCTCTTTCGGCTGTTGTGCTTGGATTTATATTCAATAGCTTACCGCATATATCGGCAAATTCCGCTCTCGTAACCTCTTGAGTATTATCTATTT
>CAYUSE010000321.1:0-769 GCA_964447095.1 uncultured Lachnospiraceae bacterium
CAACAGCCATAATTGCTATTGATACAGCTATTTTCATGCGTTATCCTCCTTCTTCGGGAAAAATACCGCTCCGAATGCCGACGCGGCAATTGCCGTAATAATTGTCGCCCAGCCCGACGAAAGACCGCTTACGCAGTAATACAAAATACAGCTTAAAATAACAGCAAAAATCAAGACTGCCAAAATTCCTCTGTCTTTCCTTGCAGGCGGTACAAAAATCGCTATAAAAAAAGCGTAAAGCGTTATTCCCAAATCCGAAATTAAGGCAGAGGGCAGAATATTATTAAAAAACGCGCCGAGTACCGTACCGAGTACCCAGCCGATAGTCGGCGAGGTGATAAGCCCTGCCATAACCGGAAAATTCAGTTTGCCGTCAGTCGTGGACGCAACGGTAAATATTTCGTCCGTAACTCCGTAGGATATAAGCGCGCGCCTTGCAAACGGCATTTTTTCGATTTTCTGAGACAGCGCAAGCGACATCAGCATGTACCGTATATTTATAACAAGCGTTGTTATTCCAAGCTCGGTAAATCCTGCTCCTGCCGCTATTAAATTCATTCCCGCAAATTGACCTGCCGAGGTCAGGTTTGTAAGCGATATTATAATCGCCGCCCACGCGCTCATGCCACTCTGAACAGCGAGCATTCCAAATGAGAACGAAACAGGTATGTATCCAAGCGCTATAGGCAGTCCCAATTTAAATCCGCGTAAAAAATCGTGTGATTTCATTTTATCCCCTTTTTTTCATGTTTCACGTGAAACTTTACAC
>CAYUSE010000321.1:779-1728 GCA_964447095.1 uncultured Lachnospiraceae bacterium
ATCCCTCTCTATATATAACCGTCAGGAAATAAGACTTTTCTTTAAGTAATAAATAATTTCAGATATATTATATCATTTAATCAAAATAAATACAACTATATTTACTTAAAATCTTGAGGAATTTAAAATGATGTTTTTTTATTTACATATTCCGATAATTATGATATACTGAATAAAATGCACAAATTAAAACAGGAGGAAAAACAAATGAAATTTTTCAGCGAATTTAAGGAGTTTATTGCAAAGGGCAACGCTATGGATTTAGCCGTCGGCGTTGTTATAGGCGGCGCATTTACAGCTATTGTAAATTCGCTTGTCGGCGACATTATAAACCCTGTCATCGGCGCAATAACGGGATTTTTTAAACGCGAAGCGGCGGCTGTTACGGGAGGAGCGTCGGATAAGGCGCTGTCGCTTACGGATTGGGTTATCCCGAATACCGATATTAAAATCGGCGCTTTTATAGGCGCTGTTATAAATTTTCTGATTATTGCATTCGTGATTTTCTGCGTTGTAAAGGCAATAAACACCATGCGCGATAAGCTCGCAAAAAAACCTGAGGAAACAGCGGAGATTGTAAAAGCTCCGACACAGGAGGAGCTTCTGGCTGAAATCAGAGATATATTGAAGGATAAGGAATAATGGCTTAATTATGAAAATCAAGCGTAAATTTACGATATACAACGTAATAATGCTTTTAACGCCTATTGTTTTAATAGGCATTATTTCCGCGCTTATGCTTACTTTATTTATTGTAAAATACCCCGTTAAAGAACTTAATATACCGCGCGCGGCAATGCTTAACCCGACAGTATTTTCAAAGGCGTTCGGAGAATTTTTCAAAGGAAATCCGGGCGCGGTTATGATTTTAATTGTATGGTTTTTAATCTGCCTTGCGCTTATCATAATATCGACCACTATCGCTACGCGTCTTATGACAAAAATCATT
>CAYUSE010000322.1:0-1724 GCA_964447095.1 uncultured Lachnospiraceae bacterium
TAAAACGCATGTCGGCATTGCCGATTGATTACATGAGCGTAACCTACGGCGCAGGCGGCTCGACCTCCAAAAAAACTGCCGCAATAGCAGAATATATGGAAAAAGAGCTTAATTTAACTGCTCTTGCGCATCTTACGTGTGTCTCGCTTACGCGCGAAGAGGTAAAAGAAGCACTTACTAATTTAAAATCACGCGGAATTAAAAATATTCTCGCGCTCAGAGGCGATAAGCCTGCTGACGAAGCCCTTCTTAAAACTGATTATAAATATGCCTCAGAGCTTATTAAAGACATCAGGAGCTTCGGCGGATTTTCAATAGGCGGAGCATGCTATCCTGAATGTCACCCTGATTCGCCTAATCTTGACGCAGATATTGAAAATCTGAAAATCAAGGTTAACGCGGGCTGTGATTTTCTCGTGACACAGATGTTTTTCGATAATGATGCATTTTATACTTTCCGCGATAAAGCTGTAAAAAAAGGAATAAATGTGCCGATAACGGCAGGTATTATGCCGCTTACAAACGCCGGACAGGTCAAAAAAATGTGCTCGCTCTCAGGCGGCGCGTCAATGCCTTCAAAGTTCACACGTATAATCGCAAAATATGAAAATAATCCGGAAGCGTTAAAACAAGCCGGAATTGCCTACGCTGTTGAGCAGATTATTGATTTATTGTCAAATGATATTGACGGCATACACATTTATACGATGAATAAGCCGGAAACGGCAGAGAAGATAGTGAATGTTATAAATAATTTGTTTTAAGACTGGTTAAAATCGCCCATATCACCATTTTTCACAGCTCGGAGTACAATCGTACGCCGTCGCTTCTCAAAACGGCAATCTGAGCGATTTTTCCTCAGCTTTGGTTGAAAGTGAAAGGATAATATAATGAAAAAGGTAGTAAGTCTTACGCGCAGGGCGATTGAGGACTATAACATGATTGAGGAAGGCGACAAAATTGCCGTCGGCGTATCAGGTGGCAAGGACAGTCTTGTTCTTCTTTGCGCTCTTGCCGAGCTTTCGAGATATTATCCGAAGAAATTTGAAGTTGTCGCCATGACGCTTGATATGGGCTACCGTGCCGATTATTCAAAAATACAGGCTCTATGCGATAAGCTGGGAGTTAAATTTATTGTAAAATACACGAATATCAAGGAAGTCATTTTTGATATAAGAGAAGAAAAAAATCCGTGCTCGCTTTGCGCGAAAATGCGCCGAGGCGCTCTCAACGACCTTGCGATTGAAAACGGCTGTAAAAAGCTGGCTTTGGGGCATCATAACGATGATGTTCTTGAAACATTTTTCCTGAGCCTCATTCACGAGGGACGCGTCCACTGCTTCTCTCCCGTGACATATCTGAGCCGTACCGATATGACGCAGATACGCCCTATGATTTATGTTCGTGAGCGTGATATTCGCGGAGTAGTGCGGAATTTTGATATTCCCGTAGTTCATAATCCGTGTCCTGCAAACGGCGCGACACAGCGCGAATATATGAAAAATCTGATTAAGCAAATTGAAAAGGAAACTACACCGGGACTTCGCAAACGCCTTTTCCGCGCGATACAGGACAGCGCGATAGACGGCTGGAAAATATAAAAATTTTTCAAATAAAAAATCCTCAAACCGATACGGTTTGAGGATTTTTTATGTTAAATATTAGTCATCATATTCCTTGTTCCATGAATAGAACTTTCTGATGTCCGCGCCGACTTTCTCAAG
>CAYUSE010000323.1:0-1720 GCA_964447095.1 uncultured Lachnospiraceae bacterium
GCTTCTTTGACTCAATCGAAATCAAGGAGCGTCACAACGAAAGGTTCCAGAAAACACATTTGCCGCTCCGATACAGAGAAAACATGACCGAATTTCAAACGCCCGCTCATTAGCGCGGGCGTTTATTCATGTCCTTTTCAATTTCATGTATTTTATTCTCTATTGCCTTCGACAATAAAATATGATTTTCCTCATTCAGATGCAGTCCGTCCAAATCAGACGCTTTTGCATAATCTGCTGCATTCATAAAATATACTCCATGCATACAGGCAACAGACTTTATGTATCCCGCAAGCTCGCTTGATATTTTTATGCACCTTTCCGTTCCGAATATATGAGAAAAATATTCATTGTTGTCCATTCCCTTATTTGTCTTTACCGGAGAAACAACTAATATCTCGGGGATTTTTCCCGAATAAATCAATGGATTTTTTATAATTTTTATAAGAGCCTCAACACCGCGGGCAATATCATACTCATTTACGCTAAACTGAAGCTGCATATCATTTGTGCCAAGCATTAAAATCACCAAATCCAAGGGCTGATGCGTCCGCAAAATCGGTTCAAGCATTTCTTTGCCGTTAAGACCTGACGTAAATGCATCGTCAAAAACAGTCGTTCTGCCGCAAAGCCCCTCCTCAATTATTTCATAATCTGCTCCAAGGCTTTTTTGAAGCTCTTTTGTCCATCGAATTTTGAGCCGGCTTCCGTCAATAGGATTATGACCATAAGTGTTTGAATCGCCGTAGCATAAAATTTTCATAAGTATCACCGTCCTTTAATACCTGTAATTGTAGCACAAGAACGCAAAAAGTGCAAGTAGTTATATTATCTTGTCCGAACCGAGCAAATTGCTGTATTTAAGATAATCCTGCGGATTGGTGCTGATTATCCTATCAACGCGTCCCTCGCTTAATTCAAGCGTAATGTTATTATAAAGCTTTATATGCCGCTGCCTGATTTGCGTATTGTCAAAAAACACTACGTCTGTGGGTACTATTGAGTAGAGCATTTTCTCACCTCCTCTATAAATCCGTACATTTTTTCCAATGCGTCTCCAAGTCCGCCGAGACTGTTTATAAGTCCGCATTCCACTGCCTTTTCCGCAAATAATATACTTCCCACATCATTTGCTATTTCATCCGTTGCAAGCATAAGTTCTTTGAATTTTTCCTTTGTTATATCGGAATTTGACACAACAAATTCAGTTATTCTGTCCTGCATATTTTCAAAATAACGAAATGTCTGCGTAACGCCTATTACAACACCGCTCATTCGCAACGGGTGAACCGTCATCGTAGCAGTCGGCGCAATAAATGAATAATCGGACGCGACAGCAAGAGGCACTCCTATGCTGTGTCCGCCCCCAAGCACAAGCGATACCGTCGGTTTTCTCATTCCGGCTATCATCTCCGCTATCGCAAGTCCTGCCTCAACATCTCCGCCCACTGTATTTAAAAGCACCAGTAAGCCGTCAATCTCAGGATTTTCCTCAATGGCTACAAGCTGCGGCAGGACATGCTCGTATTTTGTCGTTTTATTCTGCGGCGGCAAAACCTGATGCCCCTCTATCTGACCTATTATATTAAGACAATGTATATTCCCCCGCGGATTTTTTGTTTCAACGCTTCCGAATTCCGTTATGTTCTTACGCTCCTGCTCAGTTATGTCGCTTGTGTTTTCATTTTCGTTTATCATCCGATACACCTCCGTAATTTTA
>CAYUSE010000324.1:0-1718 GCA_964447095.1 uncultured Lachnospiraceae bacterium
CGGTTCGGGTATGGGAAAACACTTCCTCGCCGTTTATGACAGGGCTTTTTAAGCCTACGCTTGTTTTGCCTGAAAGGGAGCTTACGGAGGAACAGCTAATTAATATACTCAGTCACGAAATGACGCATTTTAAGCGGCACGATATTTTGTATAAGTGGCTTGTGTCGTTTGTAAAGTGTCTGCATTGGTTTAATCCTGTTATATGGTATGTGTCAAAGCAGATAAATACGGAGTGCGAAATTTCGTGCGATATGGCGGTTACTCTTACAATGAGCAAGGCGCAGGAAATGAGCTATATTGATACTGTTCTATCTCTTTTGCCTACGGGAAAAACAAAACAAATTCCGATCACCACACAAATGGCAAGCAGTAAAAGGGTATTGAAAAGGAGATTTGAAATGATTAGGAATAAAAGGAAAACAAATAAGCTTGTGTCGGCATTGTCGGCGGTAATCGCAGTGGTAATGCTCGGCACAACTGTGTTTGCAAGCGGCGTATTATCCGACCTTGCAACAGACGATTATACGGTTGAAATCACAAATAACAGTGAAAGAATTGAACTTAACAATAAGCCGTTCATTGAAAACGGCGAAGTGTATGTTCCGCTACGTGAACTGCTTGAAAAAGTTTGTGACTATGAAAATACATGTAAAGCGCCAAGCAATAGAATTATTTGGAATGACGGTCAAATCAGAATTGAGATTACATACGAAGAATATGATCCGGAGATAGACAATATTCATATATATACTAATAATTACGGCATTGAAATCGGAAACACAAACTTTATAGACCCCACTCACCCGGGTCCCAATGATAAGGCAGTCAGAGTAATGAGAAATGCTCCTGTATTAAGAAATGGCAATACCTATATTCCATATTCTTATATAAGAGAAATATTCAATATTCCAAACCAGCAAAAATGGAAAATTGGTTATGTGATACGCAATAAAAATGGAATATTAGTTGATTTAAGCGGAAACAATCTGAAAGTCGGAACAATAATGGTTGACGAAAACAACAAAGTTGTTTTTAAAAGCGATGATTTGAAAAATCCCGAAAGCACAATAAACGGTTTCTTTGAAGCCTTTGCAGACAGCAACTTCGCGCTTATGAAAAACTATTGTACTGAAAAATGTCAAAGCGATTTCTTCGGTGACGGATATTGCTTCGGTATGGCAAACGCAGAGTTAACGGATATAAATATCGACCCTCTTGAGTATGCCAAATCCTCGAATGACTTTAATGTTTTTGTAACCGTCAATATGACGCCGCACGAGCAGTCGGTGTTTGATCCAAGTCAAACTTCAACGTCATTTTATGTAATACTGCAAAGACAGCCCGACGGCAGATATTTAATTGACGAATTTGCAACAGGTCTTTAATTTTAGAATAAAATCGTAAGCAAAAAACGGCTTTGATTGCAAAGTCGTTTTTTGCTTACCATAAACAGCATTTTAATTAAAATCTGAAATCCCTCTTGCCGTTTTCAATTTCCTTTATATAATTTTCCGCTATTGTGCGAACCTTTTCGTTCGGGATTTTCTTCATTTCCTCGGCAATCACCTTGTCGCCTATTTTCTGTGTTTCCTCAGACGCGTAATCGGTTAGATATTCTTTGAGCGTCATCAGCGCGTTTGGCTGACAGCAGTTTTGTATCGCACCCGTTTTTGCAAGCGACATAAAGCGGTCGCCCGTTCTTCCCTCTCTGTAGCACG
>CAYUSE010000325.1:0-1711 GCA_964447095.1 uncultured Lachnospiraceae bacterium
GGATGAGAGCGTCAAGCGGCGAGTATATTGCATTTGTTGACGCTGATGATATAATTAAAGAGGATATGCTTTTTACAATGTATGAAAAGGCAGTTGAAATGAACGCGGATATTGTACAGTGCAATTTAACGGATATTTACCCGAACGGAAAAACAAACGTGCAGCTAAAGCGCAGAAAAGGGCTTGTAAAAGTCAGAGACAGCGCAAAATATACCGCAAAGTATCTTGCGCCGTGCATTCACAGCTTTGAGGTTTGCAATAAGCTGTTTAAACGTGAATTTATTGCTGAAAATAATTTGAAATTTGCAGACACCAAAAAATATTTTTCCGAGGATATTTTGTTTAATATGGAGGCTGTGAAGCATTTAAAACGCATATATTTCATTGATGAGCCGTATTATTACTATATACAAAATCCAAACGGGCATTTAAACAGCAATCCCGAGGAGAGAATTATAAAAATGCAGAGACTTTTTGACGATTTTTCGGCTGAGTTAAACGGAAAAATGAAAAGCGCCATTGCATATCTTGAAAGCATGGTTATGCTTTATAATCTCGGCAAATGCAAAAAATCCGTGCAGTGCGTTAAGCCGAAAATCAAATCGGCTCTGACGGCGCCGTGCAAATTGAAGCAACGTCTGTTTTTAACAGCGGTTTTGATTTTGCCCGATGGTATAGGCAGAAGGCTGGCAGAAATATACGCAGGGAGATAAGCTATGAAGATTTTACTTAACGGTTATTTTGACTGCAATTTCGGTGACGATTTGATGATGCGTCTTGCATACAACGCGTTGCCCGAGCATGAAATTTATGTGAAAAAAAATAAATATACGCCGGATTACGCGCATGAATTTACAGACACAACCGAGGCTGACGTTTCTCTTACAGTAACAGGTTCGGGTTTTTTGCTCTATGGCTATAAATCCGCGCTGTACCGTATAAATGAAATTCGCAAAGATAAACTCCAATGCAAAAGAGTTGTATTAAACGCCAATATAAGTCCGTTTCCGAACAAATTCGCGGAAAGGGTCATATTAAAGCAGCTTTCACGTCTTGATTTTATAACCGTGCGCGATAAATATTCATACAATTACATAAAAAAGCATCTGCCTAATTTGCAATGTGAATATTATCCCGACATAGCTTTTTCTATGCCGGAGGATATGATAAGCGATGTATCTTGTGAAAATGCTTTGGGAATTGCGGCATATAAGTCTGATTACAGCGGATTGTTTTCAAGACTTTGTGATGAGTATGCCGAAAGAACGGGAAATAAGATATTGATTTTTGCGCTTGATACAGGTAAGGAAAATGACTTGACGGCGGCAGAGGAAATAAAAAAAGGAATGAAACACGAGTGCGAAATTATAGGGTATGACGGCATATTAAAAAATATCAGGCGATGCTCGAAAATTATAACAACACGATTTCATTCGCTCGTTATATCGCTTTTGGCGGGAGTTGATATAATTCCGATAGCGTATTCGGATAAAATTTGCCATGTTCTCTCGGATTTGAAGTTTGACGGGAAGGTATTTGATTTGAAAAAGCTTGATTATGGTGAGCTTTTTGAGGAGATATTATCGGATAATCATAGTTTTTTGCTCAATAAGTCTGTATCGGAAGAGGCAAAAAATCATATAAATCGGTTTAAAGAGCTGATTTTGAAGTGAAAAATACAAAAAATATTGACGGATTTAAAGGATTTTTA
>CAYUSE010000326.1:0-1706 GCA_964447095.1 uncultured Lachnospiraceae bacterium
AGCCTTTTCCGTAAGCTTCTTTACAACATCATCGCCGTGAATATAATCTATAGTGCCTCCATTCTTTTCCATATATTCATCAAGGAATTTCTGGAGTGTTCCTACCGGCAGATTACATGGCGCGTCTTTTATATAAATTTCTCCATTTTTTCCGTTATAAGTATATCGGATTTTCTGACCGCCGTTATTTTCGTATGACGCGTTTGGATAGTATTCCATAAGCGCCGTCATAAGCTTTTCTGCATCAACATTAAAGAGAACTCGCTGTATCGGCTCAAATTCAAGCGCGCTGTCATGGATATTCATAAGCTCGACAAGCGCAAATCTCGCAGGATGATTTTCTTTTTCTTCATCTGGCAAATTCTTTTTGATTTCCTCCCAGCAGCTTTTTGCCGTTGCGAGCGAATGATTTCCGTCACCTACCGCAAACATCAAAAGTCCTTTGTCCTTAACTCCGTATTTTTCATCAAAGCCGTCAGCAAGCCTGTCAATCGCGGATAATATATTATTTTTCGCACTATCGCTTACTTTATATCCTGCAATATGTCCTGCATTCATCATCAAATCAAAATCATAAAGTTTTTCAAATTCCGATTTTTCTGCCTTTAGCGGCTCGACAACGGAGTTTTCCCTGTCGTCAATCAGCATCAATATATGCGGCAATTCCAGCGACGCGTTACGGCGGATTTTCTGCCTCGGCGGTATGCGTTCTATTATTGTACCCTCTGTTGCTCGGATTTTCGACTGCGAGCCCTTTGTAAAATCATACTCCTCCAAATCAACCGCGCCGACAATTCCATGACGGATTTTTCCGTTTGATTGTGTTCTTTCCACATATACGAACGCGTTTTTAAGGCATCGAAACAAATCGGAGCTTTGATATTCCTCCATTGTTTTATTTATGTTTTTAATTCTTTCGTCACCGTCACCATCATTCAAGTAAACCTCGGGAAAGATTATATTAAGAGTTGACGGATTATCACCAACAAGCTTTTTTACATTTTCCCAATAATTTTTTTCTGATGTATATTGGTCGCATGCCACTACACTCCATTTCGTAAAATCAACATTCTGCGGAATTAAAATATCCGCACTTTTAAATATCGACATTGCTTAGTCCTCCTTTGTTATATCACAAAATTCACACTCCGTCACCTTCTGTAAATCCTCGGGCGCTATCATCAGCGTTGTGCCGCAGCGGCCGCCGCTGACGGCGATTTTATTGAATTTTTCGGCTGACATATCCACGAATGTGGGATATTTCTTTTTCATTCCAATCGGCGACACGCCGCCGCGGATATACCCCGTAAGTCCCAAAAGCTCCTTAACGTGTATCATCTCTGCCTTTTTGTTCCCCGACGCCTTCGCGAGCTTTTTCAAGTCCGCCTCATGGTCTACGGGAATTGAGCATACGATTATTCCCGTTTTGTCGCCGCGCGCGACAAGCGTCTTAAAAGACTGCTCGGGCGGTATGCCTGTCAATTTTGCGATTTCACCGCCGAAATTATCGTCGACCTCGTCCGCCTCGTATTCTATTGTATCATACTGTATTTTTGCGGCATTCAATAGCCGCATTGCATTTGTTACCGTCTTTTTATCCTTTGCCATTTCATCACCTTATTTCAATTCCACCACCGTTACGCCGTCCTCACCCTCGCCGTACTTGCCGTTACGGTATGATTTAACATATCTGTGCTTTCTCAAAT
>CAYUSE010000327.1:0-1690 GCA_964447095.1 uncultured Lachnospiraceae bacterium
CGGCCATAGGCATAGTGCACGGGTGGTGCATTGCAAGCCACGACTTTGTATCCTCATCATATTCAAAGAACGGGAATTCCGTAATCCAAAGGAAGTTATATCCCTCGGGAATAATATCAAGCTGCTTTGCGACCTTTAGTCTTAACGCGCCGAGCACAGGCAGCGTCACTTTGTCCTTATCCGCCGCAAACAGCACAACGTCGCCCTTTTCCGCGCCCACGCGCGATAAAATCGCGTCAAGCTCGCCGTCTTTTAAGAATTTCGCAAAGCCGCAGGACGGCTCGTCCTCAACCCAGCGTACAAACGCCAGACCTTTCGCGCCTATTCCCTTTACAAATTCGGTTAATTTGTCAATTTCCTTTCTTGTAAGCGTTAACGCGGCGTTTTTCGCAACAATCGCTCTTACAGAACCGCCCGCTTCAATAGCCGACGTAAACACGCCGAAACCGCAGCCCTTAACAAGGTCGGAAATATTCTGAATTTCCATACCGAAACGCGTGTCGGGCTTATCCGAGCCGTAGCGTTCCATAGCCTCTTTGTAAGTTAATCTCGGAAGCGGCGTAGGAATATCAACATTTAAAACTTCCTTAAACAGTCTTTTTACAAAGCCCTCGCACATCTCAAGAATATCGTCAACGTCAACGAACGACATTTCAAGGTCAATCTGCGTAAACTCGGGCTGACGGTCGGCTCTTAAATCCTCATCCCTGAAACAGCGCGCAAGCTGGATATAGCGGTCATAGCCCGCAATCATCAATAATTGCTTGTACATCTGCGGCGACTGCGGCAGAGCGTAGAAATTGCCGTGATGAACGCGCGACGGCACGATATAATCGCGCGCGCCCTCGGGCGTTGACTTAATCATCATCGGCGTTTCAATCTCAATAAAGCCGTTTTCGTAATAATAATCGCGCGCAATCTTTGCGATTTTGCTGCGCATTATGAGATTATCCTGCAATGTCTTGCGTCTTAAATCAAGATAGCGGTATTTTAAGCGCAGCTCTTCGTTTACGTTTGTGTTGTCTACAATCTCAAACGGCGGCGTCTGCGCCTTGGCAAGCACGCGCAAATCGTCCACATAGATTTCAATATCGCCCGTTTTTATGTCCTTATTTTTACTTTCCCTCTCGCGGACAACGCCCTTTGCCATAAGCACGTATTCTGCGTGGCAGTCCGACGCTTTTTTAAATATTTCCCTGTCCGTTCCGTCGTCAAACGCAAGCTGAACAATTCCCGTTCTGTCGCGTAAATCTATAAAAATCAGGTTTCCCAAATCCCTGACCTTCTGAACATAGCCGCCAACTACAACCGTCTTTCCTATTCCCTCGGTTTCACCGCAGTAATTTGTACGTTTTAACCCCTGCATTGTATCCATTGTACTGTACTCCTTCTTAAAGTTTCACAAATTTTTCCTAAAATATATTTTACCCCATATATTGTATATAGTCAAGTAAAAATGACAATTTTTATAACAATAGATTATTTTTTTGTTACAGGTATTGATTTGATTGAGTTTTGGATTTATAATACGGTATATATTAACAATCACTGCAAGGAGAAAAATAATGAATGATATAAAAAAAGAAACGAGCAAATCGTTTATGAGCAACGTAACTGTAATACTTGTGTCGCAGATACTTGTTAAGCTGTTCGGAGCGGTATATAAAATGGTCATTACAAACATTGACGG
>CAYUSE010000328.1:0-1658 GCA_964447095.1 uncultured Lachnospiraceae bacterium
TGTCTAACCGTTTTATTTGTTTTTGTATATTACTATATCTGAGGCAGTACCGTTTACAAGTCTTACAAGGGCATAGTTGATTTTGGTCTTGCCGTCATACGGAATAATTTTGGTTTTTGCCGATAAGCTTGATTTTGTTATGCTTGAGGTATTTCCGAGCGACACCTTGTTGTCGTCCGATATATCACAGACATATACGGGAGTGTCGTCTGCAAAGCTGACGTCAATTACATTTTCGCTGTTTCCTTCAGGACCTAAAAGCGAAAATGCCTTGCTTGACTTTTCAAAAATAACTCCGAATGCAAATTGATATTTTCCGCCTTTGTCATTTCCGCCGTAGCTTAACGTATTCCAAGATACATTGCCTGCCACTGTGCCGTTGTCGGTAAACAGCTTTTCAAAGCTTGAGCCGTAATCGCTGCCGTCCGTTAAAATATCTGGCGTAACAGGTCTCATAATAAGGCTCAGACTGTTAATCTCTCCCGAAAGAGTTGCTGTGAAGAATATTACGTCGCCTTCTTCAAGTGCGCCTGCGTCACAGCCGTTCATAAACGAAAAGGCATCGGAAGATGAGGTGATTGTGATTGATTTTTTGATGTCAACCGCCATTTCATAGCCCTGATATAAAACTCCAACGCGGTAGCATTCCTCGTCATCAGCATTTGCAACTGTTGAAACGCTTGTGACCATTGCAAAAGCGTTCATTGCGTCAACTTCTCTTTCATAAGCACTCTTTAAAGGACGTTTCGTATGAACGGGCTTATGAGAGGGAGATGCTGTCGGTGAAGGCGAAGCTGTCGGCGCGGTTGTCGGCTCGGCAGTCGGGATTATGCCTGTCCTTATGTCAAGGTCATAAAATCCGCCGTTATCCATAAATCCGGCACGAACCTTGGCGTACTGCGTAAAACCGACGGGAATACTGAAATAACCGTCCTCCGCTGCTTTGACCTGCATTGAGCTTTTTAAAACACCGTTTTCATCATAGCCGCTTACTACCATGTTTTTTTTATCGTTTGCTTCTATTTTTATGCTGCTTCCGTCTGTAATTCCCGTAATGCTTTTTGCAAAAGAGCATACTGAGCATACCACAAATAAAACAGAACAAGAAAGTATAGCTGATATTATTTTCTTTTTCATTTTTATTCTCCTTAATTTAAATAGTATTCTTGGAAAGCCCGTCAAAACAAGGAGCAAAATGACAGCTTTCCAAGAACACTTATTTATTAACCGTTTTAGCCGCGGCTGATGCCGCGAATTGTTTAGCGCATCTTGCGCTTTTTCCGCCGTAATTCATCTGCCAGACTATCGCCTGTTTTTCGAGCTCGGCAGTCATTTCAATGCCTTTTTGCTTTAAAAGCTCCTCTACGATATGCAGATATTCCTTTTGATTTGGCGCGGAAAATACAAGACTTATGCCGAAACGCTCCGCGAGCGACAGCGTCTCCTGCATATTGTCGTTTACGTGCATTTCTCCTCCCTGACGGTCTGCATAAGTTTCCTTTATGAGATGTCTGCGATTAGATGTAGCGTAAATCAGCACGTTTTCGGGATGTGCCTGAAGCTGTCCCTCCATTGCAATTTTGAGAGCCTTGTAGTCGCTGTCCTGCGACTCAAAGGACAAATCATCAAGGAATATTATGTATTTATTAGGCTTGTCC
>CAYUSE010000329.1:0-1654 GCA_964447095.1 uncultured Lachnospiraceae bacterium
CAAGGAAAAACAGAATATTTCCGTTAATAGGCGCAATCATAGTTTTTGTGCTTTGTTTTAGTGTTCTGTATCTGGGAGAAAATGTCGGTTTAAGCGATAATGGTGATTTCCGCAGGGTGTTATTGGTCAACAATCTTGAATATAAGGATGAAACCGACCATTACTATCTTTTTAAACAGGATTATAATATGGAAATTTAGGGTGATAGTTTTGGAGAAATGCTTGTCTCTTCGTGGAAAACGGATGAGGAGTATGATATATACACATCGCCGCATTTTGTGCTTATAAAAATATCAAAAGCCATGAATTTTGTTGTGAATTACATAAAAGGCAGAGATGTTACGGAATATAATATAGCATATTTGGCGCTGATATACATATTTATGCTGTCTATGGCAGCATGGTGTATATTTACTTTCTTTCAGGGGCGTGAAAAAAAGCTTCAAATATCAGTTTTTGTTTTATTTCTTCTTATATTCTGCGATGCGGGATATATTTTGTACTTCAATTCGTTTTACGGCGAGCCTCTACAATATGTATCCATTATGCTTATAATAGCGACAGGACTTATGATGTATCGGCGTCCGAGCATACCGAAGATTATGTGTCTTTACATATCATTGTATTTTTTTGCAGGCTCAAAGCTTGTAAATGTGCCTTATGCGATAATAGTAAGCGTTCTGGCTCTGTGTATGGTATTTTTAAGAAAGGATAAGCTGTTTAAACTGTCGGTTATTATATGCGCGGCGCTTACAATAGGTTTTACAATAAAGCTTTATGCTGATATTCCTGATTGGATGCAGCAGGACACTACATATCAATCGGTGTTTTTCGGAATATTAAAGGAAAGCGATACGCCCGAACAGGATTTGGCTGAGCTGGGAGTTGATGAAAAATACGCGGCGTTAGCGGATACGCATGCATATATGAATGATGACGAGTATCCTATGGATACTTCAACATTTAAATTTGAAAAGGAATTTTACAATAAAATTTCGAAGGCAAAAATTTTATTTTTCTATCTTCGTCATCCGTCAAGGCTTTTTGACAAGCTGTGCCTGTCTATAGAAAGCTCGGCGTATATAAGACCGCCTAATGTCGGCAATTCGTCAAAGACCATAATGGAAATGACCAATAAATACAGCCTTTGGAGCAATATAAGAATTTTACTGAAATTCTTCTATCAGCCAATAGTGATATTTATTTTGTTTATATTGATTTCCGTGTATATTTTGTTTGTTAATATCTATACCGTGATTGTCTTTAAAAGGGAGGACATGAGCAAACGAATATATATGATAAGCGCTTTTGACGCGCTTTTAATCGGAATTTGGCTGAATTTGATTTTGCCTGTTATCGGCAACGGTGAGGCGGATTTGCCAAAGCACATGTTTCTGTTTATAAGCTATATGGACTTATTGTTTTCTGTGCTTGTAATCGGAATAATACAAATGAAGCCGAAGAATAAAATCCCTGTGCTTGCCGTGACCGTATTATTAACTGGAATATTTTATATTTCTCCGCCCAAACGCACGGTAGAATTCGGAACATACAACGGCGAACCTATTAAATGGGAGTTAGCGTAAGAGCTGAATGATATTTCGCTTATTCTGATTACAAAAAAATGTGTTTCAAACAGACGCTTTGACGGCGC
>CAYUSE010000330.1:0-1635 GCA_964447095.1 uncultured Lachnospiraceae bacterium
TGCCGATAAATGATAAGCTGTTTATCGCTCAGGCAGACGTTATTAAAAATGTGGCAAAGCAGGGGTCGTGCGTGATTGTAGGACGCTGCGCTGATTATGTGCTTGAAGATGAAGAAAATGTGGACTTGATGAATATTTTTGTGTATGCATCGTTGGATTTCAGAGCAAAGCGCGTTATGAACGCTCTTGTATTGTCGCAGGCGATGGCTCTTGACCGCGTAACAAATACCGTTAAGAAACGCCTTGTTTATTATGATTACTACACAAGCAAGAATTGGGGCGTGATGTCGAATTATGATTTGTGCCTCAATACGGAAAAAATAGGAATAGATAATGCCGCAGAGCTTGTAATCAAGTATGCGCGCGGCTTGGTGAAATAAGGAGCGGATTTGATGTTGCTTGAAATTATTCAATCAATTGTATTGGGAATTGTACAGGGAATAACTGAGTGGCTGCCGATAAGCAGCACGGGACACATGATTTTGCTGAATGAATTTATTCATTTTATGCAGGATAATGAAGACTTTCGGAATTTGTTCCTTGTTGTAATTCAGTTCGGTTCTATTTTGGCGGTTATTACGATATATTTTCATAAGCTTAACCCTTTTTCGCCGAAGAAAACAGCAATAGAAAAGCATGATACTTGGACAATGTGGCTGAAGGTTGTAATGGCGTGCATTCCTGCGGGTGTTGTCGGACTTTTGTTTGACGACGTAATTGATACTTACTTGTATAAATGGTATGTTGTCGCCGCGGCGCTGATTATTTACGGCTTTGCGTTTTTAGTTATTGAGAATTTGAATAAGAAGCCGAAAATAAACAGTATTAGCGATATGTCCTATAGGACAGCGTTTTTTATTGGTGTGTTTCAGATGCTTGCGCTTATCCCCGGAACATCAAGAAGCGGTTCAACAATTTTGGGCGCGGTTTTGATTGGCTCGAGCCGATATGTCGCAACGGAGTTTTCGTTCTTCCTCGCAGTGCCTACTATGCTCGGCGCGAGTGCGGTGAAGATTTTGAAGTATTTTACCTCAGTCGGAATGTTCAGTGCGCAGGAGGTGATTGTGCTGCTTGTCGGCATGGCGGTGGCGTATATAGTATCGGTACTTGCGATTAAATTCCTTGTGGGGTATATTAAGAAGCATGATTTCAAGCCGTTCGGATATTATCGTATTATCCTCGGTATATTGATTATTTTGTATTTTGCATTTGTGGGTGTATAATTAAAAAAGGCTGTTGTGACAGCCTTTTTCTTATTGTGAAAATGCACAAAATTTACATTGGAATTTCTACAATTTTGTAGAAAAATTTATGAAATTTTTTGTAAAAAAGCTTGCAATATAAGGAAAAATCCTGTATAATTATATCGTTGTGACACTTGAACAAGCGATGATACGGGAGGTTGCGGCTCTATGAAGCCGGTTTTTCCGAGGAGCGAGTCCGATTCAAGAAACCGGGCGGCAGTCTTAGTCACATTGTTCTTTAAAATGTACGCTATACCTGTGTCTTGCGTGCGTTTTGATATAAGAGTGATGTGATATAAATTGACTAAATGCGGCTCAAACACTTGAAACAACAAGGTTTGAGTTTATTTTTAAGGGTGGTGCGAAACACCCGGCAGTGTGTGCAATTTAA
>CAYUSE010000331.1:0-1628 GCA_964447095.1 uncultured Lachnospiraceae bacterium
GTGTTCCAAACAACACATGGATTTTGATTATCGCGGTTCTGACGGCGATTTATCTCGTTTTGGGCGGCTATGTCGCAACGGCATACACTGACTTTGTGCAGGGCGTTATAATGATTGTCGGCGTGTTCGCTATGGTAATAGCAATCACAAAAGCCCCCGCAGTCGGAGGTTTTGGCGCGCTGTTTTCAAAGCTTGCCGCAATTCCCGACAACGGCGACGGTATAACGGGAGCGCAGCTTACAAGCTGGTACGGCGGCGTTTCGTGGAAATTCTTATGCGTCAACATCATGCTTACAAGCTTCGGCACATGGGGACTTCCGCAGATGGTAAGCAAATATTACGCGATAAAGGATACAAAGTCAATTAAAAAGGCGACGGTTATTTCAACGATATTCTCGCTTGTTATAGGCTGCGGCGCATATTTTGTCGGCTCGCTTTCAAGACTTGTACTTAATAACAAACTGCCCGAGGGCGGAGTTGACTCTGTTATCCCGAATACGCTTTTGACGGCTTTGGGCGACGCGAACATATTTACAACGATAATTCTCGCCGTAATACTTATTTTGCTGCTTTCGGCATCTATGTCAACGCTGTCGTCAATAGTTCTGTCGTCGTCCTCGGCGATTTCGGTTGACCTTATCCCGACGGTTAAGAAGAATTACAAGGGCGAAAATCAGGTAATTGTAACTCGTGTACTGTGCCTTGTATTTGTCGCTTTATCATACTTATTCGCTACAAAAAATATTACAATTATCGTAAATATCATGTCCTTTAGCTGGGGTATTGTTTCGGGCTGTTTCATAGGCCCGTACCTTTGGGGCATATACTCGAAAAAGACAACCAAGGCGGGCGCATGGGCAGGAATGATTTGCGGCTTCCTTACGGTTGTCGGAACTACGATTGTTCTTACCGCAATGAATGCGGGCGCGGCGGACAGCGTTTACGCGGCGTTCAAGCTCGCGGCTAAAAAAGCTCCCGAAATGGGCGTTGCGGCTATGGCGGTTTCAATCGTAATTGTGCCGCTTGTGTCGGCGTTTACGAAGAAATTTGACGATAAATTTCTTGAGGGCGTTTTCGCGGTAAAGGTCGAGGAATAATTGAAATTTACGGAAAACCGCCGTCTAAAGGCGGTTTTTCTGCTTAAATATAATATGTTGACGAGGAGATGTTAAAATGCCGATTACGGAATTTTTGGAAAGGAACGCGCGCGAATACGGCGACGATGTGAGCCTTGTGGAGATAAACCCCAAGGTTATGGAGCATTCAAAGGTGACGTGGCGCGAGTATGCGCTTATCGAAACAAATCCAATGGAGGCGGGACGCACGGAAATCACATGGAAAGAATTTGACAAGCGCGCAAACCGCTTTGCGAATTTGCTGCTCAGCCGCGGTATTAAAAAGGGCGACAAGGTCGCGATACTGTTAATGAACTGTCTCGAATGGCTTCCGATTTATTTTGGCGTGTTAAAAGCAGGAGCGCTTGCCGTTCCGCTCAATTACCGCTATACGGCTGAGGAAATCAAATATTGCCTTGAATTGTCGGAGTCTGACGCGCTTGTGTTCGGGCCCGAATTTATCGGCAGAGTCGAGGAAATTTACGAGAAAATCCCGAATGTCCGTCAGACTTT
>CAYUSE010000332.1:0-1592 GCA_964447095.1 uncultured Lachnospiraceae bacterium
GCAATCTCGTCAGCCGTAAGAGCGGCTCTCGGAATTTCAATCATTGTACCTACTTCATACTTCAAATTGCTGCCTGCCGCCTTAATTTCAGCGTCAGCCGTTTCAACAACGAGCTTCTTAACAAACTTCAATTCCTTAATCTCGCCAACAAGCGGAATCATGATTTCGGGAACAATATTCCAGTCAGCATGCTTTTTCTGAACATTTATTGCCGCGCGAATAACAGCCTTTGTCTGCATCTTTGCGATTTCGGGATATGTTACGTCAAGACGGCAGCCGCGGTGACCCATCATCGGGTTAGCCTCGTGCAGACCGTTGATGATTTCCTTAATTCTTTCAACGCTCTTGCCCTGTGCCTTAGCAAGAATTTCAATGTCAGCGTCCTCTGTCGGAACGAACTCATGAAGCGGCGGGTCTAAGAAACGGATTGTTACGGGGTTACCCTCAAGAGCCTCATAAAGCTGTTCAAAGTCGCCCTGCTGCATCGGTAAAATCTTGTCAAGAGCAGCTTCTCTTTCTTCAACTGTGTCAGCGCAAATCATCTCTCTGAACGCGTCAATTCTGTTGCCCTCAAAGAACATGTGCTCCGTACGGCAAAGACCGATACCTTCAGCTCCGAGTTCTCTTGCCTTCTTAGCGTCAGCAGGAGTATCAGCGTTTGTGCGGACTTTAAGTGTTCTGTACTTATCAGCCCAGCCCATAATTCTGCCGAACTCGCCTGCGATTTTTGCGTCAACCGTCGGAATAAGACCATCGTAAATATTACCTGTTGAGCCGTCAAGCGAAATTGTGTCGCCCTCGTGATACTCTTTACCGCCTAATGTGAACTTCTTGTTATCCTCGTCCATAGCGATGTCGCCGCAGCCCGATACACAGCAAGTACCCATACCGCGCGCAACAACGGCAGCATGTGATGTCATACCTCCGCGGACTGTAAGAATACCCTGAGCTGCCTTCATACCCTCGATGTCTTCGGGTGAAGTTTCAAGACGAACAAGAACAACCTTTTCGCCTCTCTGCGCCCATTCCTTAGCGTCATCGGCTGTAAATACGACTTTACCTGCCGCCGCGCCCGGTGATGCGCCTAAAGCCTTACCCATAGGCGTAGCCTTCTTTATAGCCGCCGCGTCAAACTGCGGGTGAAGAAGTGTGTCGAGGTTTCTCGGGTCAATCATAGCAACGGCTTCTTTTTCTGTTCTCATGCCCTCGTCAACAAGGTCGCATGCGATTTTAAGAGCCGCCTGAGCCGTTCTCTTACCGTTTCTCGTCTGGAGCATATAGAGCTTGCCGTGTTCAACGGTAAATTCCATATCCTGCATATCTCTGTAGTGATTTTCAAGTCTCTGACAAACGTCCTTAAACTGAGTGAATGCCTCGGGGAACTTCTGCTCCATCTCGGCAATCGGCATCGGTGTGCGGACACCTGCAACAACGTCCTCGCCCTGAGCGTTTGTTAAGAACTCGCCCATAAGCTTCTTCTCGCCCGTAGCAGGGTCACGCGTGAACGCAACGCCCGTACCGCAGTCATCGCCCATGTTACCGAACGCCATCATCTGTACGTTAACCGCCGTACCCCATGAATACGGAATATC
>CAYUSE010000333.1:0-1563 GCA_964447095.1 uncultured Lachnospiraceae bacterium
AGCCTCTATTGCGCTTTTGTTGCTTGTTTCAGTAAAGCCCTTTTCCTCTGCCGCAGTAAATATTTCAAGCATTTCCTTTTTATGATCTAAATCCACCTGTGTTTTTTCTTTTTGACTTTCAAGATCCGTATATTCCTTTATAAGAGTATCATAAGTTGTTTCAGTATTTATCTGAACATCATCCCATTCCTCATAGACGTTCTTTAATATGTAATCGCTTGCGCTGTTGCCCTCCTCGCCCTGAGTACCGTAATGATATTCAACGCCTTCCTTATTTTTCATGCTGTATTCATCTACAAGCGCCTTCAAATCATTTGATTTTGAATTCATATTGTCAAGGTCAAGCTGACATTGAGCAATATCGCTCTCATATTTCTTGATAAGCGTTACTCTGTCTTTTGAAATCATCTGTTCAAGAATAAGCGAATATACCTGAGGTATATCATATTCCTCAATGGAATAATATATTTCATACAAATCCGAGAAAGAATATCCCGTCGCCGCCGACCTGAAATCAGGATGCGTCGTCCGCTTTGCGGCAAGATAATCGGTAATGTTCGTTACCCAGTTTTCGAGAATTTCCACGCGTTCTATATAGTCATACTGGCTGTCCGCCTCGTTTATTTTATTGTTCGGCAGCGTCTGCTGGTTGATATATTTCTCGCCGTAGGAAATAAAGTAATTCTTAATTATGGAATCAAGCACTTTTCTGGCAAAATCCTTTGTATAGTCGCTTGATACGGAATACGATACGACATAATCTGTCGGAAAATACTCATATTCCTCGCCCTTTTCAAGAAGCGCCTCTTTCTTTGTTTCTTCGTCGGGAGGCGTTATTCCCTCTACCTTACACTTAGAGCGTATGGTATCGGCGCTAATGTTTGCGTCAATTTCCTCCAGAACATTTGTGATAACCGAGGACGAATAAATTTCCGTAACGTCCAAATCGTCCCCGCTTGGAGTTTTGCCCCTGCTCGCGTCCTGATTGGTATAGCTTATAATTGTCTGCGCTGTATATTCCTGATTATACATTGCGTATTTATACACTAAAAACGCGCCGAGGACAGATACGATAAAAATAAGATGTTTCCATTTATTAAGGTAGCGGAGCAATTCAAAGTTCTTCATTTCCAAATCCTCCTCTTTCCTTTATATATCCGTCTGCAAGATAACCCAAAACGCAAAGCACCAAAAGACATACTATGCTCGACAGCAGAACATCCTGAATAAGCATTATATTGAATTTCATATTTCCCGACACTTTAAAGCTCAAATAGTCCTTAGTGGCATATTTAAGATAATCTCTGTCAGTTGAATTTGCAATTGACGCAACCTGCTGCAGTTCTTCATCCACGCTTTTTATAAGCTCGTTTGCCTTTTCGTAATCCCCTCTTGTGGGAGATGAACCGCTGATTTTTCCAATTATATCATTGTTTCCTATAATCGTTCTCTGAACTGAATTTCCCTGTCCCAGAAAATAATCTGCATCAAGCGTCATATAGTCTGTGCCTGTATTGGTTCTTGACATATAATATTGATTTCTGCTGTTTATGGACGGAACCA
>CAYUSE010000334.1:0-1563 GCA_964447095.1 uncultured Lachnospiraceae bacterium
TACACGTCCGTCATCACACAAGCGCTCCAAAAAGCAATCTGCGCAAAGCGATATGTAAGTGACCGTCCATAAGGCAGAGCCTCACCGTTTTCAGCAAACCAATAAATAAATTCTTTACCGAAAATTTCAGCTCGCTGTCTGAATTTTTTCGCGTATTCGGGATAATCCTTTTCTTCAAATTTTACAAAAATCAGACTGTAAAAATGAATTGCAAACGCAATATAATAATCCTTTTGACCTTCAATTCCGTCCTTATACCAGCCATCGCCGAGATAAAAATCCTCAATTCTGGCAAGGTCTGATAAAATCCGCGCCTCACTGTATTCCCTGCCGCATTCCTTCAGCGCGATATTCACCATAATTCTAAAGAATATCCAGTTGCTGTCGCACACCTCATGACTGTTTATCTGCATAAGCCAAATCGCCAGATTGTCTTTATCCGTATCCGATAACGGCTGCCAGACTTTTTGGGGACACATAAGCATACCGTAAGCAAAAGCCGCCATCTCCACAAATCGCTGGTCGCAGTCATGACACTTTCCAAAATATTCGGGGCAGGACGGATTAACGCCGTTAGCAATCCCCGCTTCATATATTTCTTCAAATTCCTTATCAGAGCCGCCGCCTGCCCAAAACGCCGCAAGACCCCACAAGGGTCTTGCGAAGGTTTCACAGTCGATTGACGCATTTTCGTACCACGCCGCATGGGAATTGAAATTTATCTTTGCCTTGCATTCACTATAACGCGGCTTTAACGGCGCTAAAAGCTTTAAAAGGATTTTTTGGTATTCCTGCTTGTTCATTTTTTGTGTCCCTTTCTTTTTAAGACTGAAAATTCCTAAGTATTATTTTCTCTTGTTCTTCCAATCTTCCTTGTTGACCTGCCTTGCTCTTGCAATTGACAAGGCTTCATCGGGAATATCCTCTGTAATTGTCGAGCCTGCGGCAATATATGCGTTTTTCCCTACATTTATTGGGGACACAAAATTTGTATTACAGCCGACAAAACAATCGTCGCCTATCGTACTTCTGTATTTGTTCTTGCCGTCATAATTGCATGTTACCGTTCCGCATCCGAAATTAACGCGCTTGCCGACATCGCTGTCGCCGATATAAGTAAGATGCGAAATTTTCGTGCCGTCGTCAATATTTGAATTTTTCAGCTCAACAAAATCGCCGACCTTAACGTCCTTTCCTACATGACAGTTCGGACGAATGTATGCAAACGGTCCGACTACTGTGTTTTCGTCAATCTCAGAATTTATAATAACTGAACTTAAAATATTTACATTATCATGAATTATGGCATTATCAAGCATACTGCCCTGTCCGACAACACAGCCGGAACCGATTTTTGTTCCGCTTTTTATGGTAACATTTTGGCAAATTTCTGTATCGTTTCCGATTTCTACGCCGTCCTCGATATAAATGCTTTCGGGAATACGCATAGTTACGCCGTTTCTCATATACGCTTCATTTATTGTTTTTCTCATGATGTTTTCCGCCTCATTCAGCTGAACACTGACATTTATGCAGCGGATTTAATCATTGTTATCAATCGCA
>CAYUSE010000335.1:0-1561 GCA_964447095.1 uncultured Lachnospiraceae bacterium
AAGTTAAAGCAGGACGCGGAGGCATATCTCGGTGAAACTGTTTCGCAGGCTGTTATCACAGTTCCCGCTTATTTTAACGACTCACAGCGTCAGGCGACAAAGGATGCAGGTAAAATCGCGGGACTTGAGGTTTTGAGAATTATAAACGAGCCGACAGCGGCGGCGCTCGCTTACGGCATGAGCGACAAAGACCAGACAATCATGGTTTACGACCTCGGCGGCGGTACGTTCGATGTGTCAATCCTTGAAATTGGCGACGGTGTATTCGAGGTTCTTTCAACAAACGGCGATACGCGTCTTGGCGGCGATGATTTTGACCAGAGAATAATTGATTTCCTTGTGTCGGAATTTAAGAAAACGGACGGTGTTGATTTGTCAACCGACAAAATGGCTATGCAGAGATTAAAGGAAGCGGCTGAAAAGTCAAAGATTGAGCTTTCTACAACAACAACATCAAATATAAATCTTCCGTTTATTACAGCCGATGCTTCAGGACCGAAGCATTTGGATATAACACTTACAAAGGCTAAGTTTGATGAATTAACTTCTGATTTGGTTGACAAGACCTTAACATGCATCAGAAACGCAATGAGCGACGCAGGCGTATCAGCTTCGCAGATTGACGAGGTTCTTCTTGTCGGCGGTTCGTCAAGAATACCGGCAGTTCAGGAAGCAGTTAAAAAGGAAATGGGCAAAGAACCGCATAAGGGTATTAACCCTGACGAGTGCGTAGCTGTAGGCGCGGCAAGACAGGCAGGCGTACTCGGCGGCGAGCAGACAGGCGTGCTTTTGCTTGACGTTACTCCGCTTTCGCTCGGTATCGAAACAATGGGCGGCGTATTCACAAAGCTGATTGAAAGAAACACGACAATCCCGACAAATAAGTCGCAGATATTCTCAACGGCTGCGGACGGTCAGACCTCGGTTGAGGTTCACGTTCTGCAGGGTGAAAGAGAAATGGCGCAGTATAACAAGACGCTCGGACGCTTTAACTTAACGGGTATTGCTCCTGCACCGAGAGGCGTTCCGCAGATTGAGGTTACGTTTGATATTGACGCGAACGGTATTGTTAAGGTTAGTGCGAAGGATTTAGGCACGGGCAACGAGCAGAAGATTACGATTACCGCATCATCAAATCTTTCGGACGAGGATATTGACAGAGCCGTTAAAGAGGCTGAAAAATATGCGGAAGAGGATAAGAAGCGCAAGGAAGAGGTTGAAACAAGAAATAATGCTGAGTCGCTTGTTTATCAGTGCGAGAAGGCTGTTGCCGATGCAGGTGATAAGATTGACGCTGAGACAAAGTCAATGGTTGAAACCGAGGTAAACAAGGTTAAGGAGGCGCTAAAGGGTACTGACAGCGCGGCGATTAAGGCGGCGACGGAGGAATTGCAGCAGAAGTTCTACTCGGTAGCCGAGAAGATGTACAGCCAAGCAAATCCGCAGGGCGGCGCGCCCAACGGCGACCCGAATGCTCAGCAGCAGCCCGGGGGCGATAATGTTTATGAGGCTGATTACAGAGAAGTAGACAACGACAATAAATAATTTCCATGAACACAAA
>CAYUSE010000336.1:0-1559 GCA_964447095.1 uncultured Lachnospiraceae bacterium
GAATACTGTATATACCCACAGCAGTCTTATACCGCAGGAGCTTGCAAGAGCTATAAGCGCAGGAATAAGCGAATGACCCAAGCCTCGCAAACTTCCCGAAAAAACATCCATAAACACGCTCACAAATTGCATGACAAGGCAATATTTCATTCGCACAAGACCTATTTCTATAACCGCGCTCTCGCTCGTGTAAAATTTCAGCACCGTATCGCCGAGGAAATAGAATATCAGGCTAAGCGCGGTTGAAGAAACAAATCCCATAAGCACGCAAAGCTGTGTTGTCCTATGACAGCGCGCGTATTCTCTCGCACCATAGTTCTGGCTCGTGAAGGTAACGCACGCCTGTGTGAAGGCGTTAAGCAAAAAGTACACAAAATATTCAAAATTCAGAGCCGCCGCCGAACCTGCAACCGTATCGGAGCCGAGGCTGTTTAGCGCGGACTGAACGCATATATTTGAGAACGAGAACACTATTCCCTGCAATCCTGCGGGCAGTCCGATTTTTGCAATTTCCTTCAGCACGCGGAAATCTATCCTCAAATTTCTGAAGGTGACCTTTATTTCACTATCCTCATGCATCAGAAAATACAGCACCATAAGCGAACTGATTACATTCGACATAACCGTCGCTATACCAACGCCTGCCACGCTTAATTTGCATACGATAACGAAAAACAGATTTAATATCACGTTTACTATGCCCGAAATAAGCAGGCATATAAACGGACGCTTCGTATCGCCGCGGCTTCTTAAAATCGCCGCACCGAAGTTATAGAGCATCATAAACGGCATACCGAGAAAATAAATCCTCAGATACAGTATCGCAAGGTCTATAATATCGTCGGGCGTTGACATCAAATTCAGTATCGGGCGCGTAATAACAAGACCTATTATCATAATTATAAATCCGCTTATAATCGCCACCATGACAGCCGTATGTACCGCGCTTTCGACTTTTTTTCGGTTTCCTTCGCCGATAAAGCGCGCTATTATTACATTTGCACCAACCGACAGCCCGACAAATATATTTACAAGCAGATTTATAACCGCGCCGTTGCTGCCAACCGCCGCCAAAGCGCGGCTTCCCGCAAAATGACCGACAACCGCCACGTCCGCGGAATTAAACAATTGCTGCAATATGCTGCTCGCCGCAAGCGGCAGCGCAAACATAAGAATTTTGTCCCACAATGAACCCGTCAGCAGGTTCATATCTCTTTTCTTTCCCTTCATAAATCATCACCTGATAATAATTATAACTCTGTTTCCTTTTTTATACAAGAGTTTTTTCAGGCTAATTTTTTTATTTTTCTATTACATACGGAATATTATTCGTTTTTGCATATTCCTCCGCGTATGAGCCTGCCTTTACGTACAATTTGAATTGCTCATCGTCATAATCATGAAAAGCTCTGTCATTTATATCTGTTACAGACTCGGGTATTACCATCTTTATAAGATTGCCCGTTCTGTAAAATGCAAAACGCTCTATTGTCATTACAGTATTTGGAATAATAACGCTTACAACGCCTGAGCCCTGAAACGCCTTTTCACCAATACTT
>CAYUSE010000337.1:0-1539 GCA_964447095.1 uncultured Lachnospiraceae bacterium
GGCAATAGTATATCGGCGCGGTGTCATGCAAACGCGCGCACAAATTCAAAACAATGCTGTAATCAGGATTGCTCTCCATGTTCATATCGCCCGCCATAACAATAATATCGGGATGATATGCTTCAATCTTTTTAACAAGCTTTGAATTGTTCTCGCCGAATTCCTTCAAATGCATATCTGAAATTGCGACAATACGCACATTATCAACAACCTTGCTCGACTGTACCTGATAAAATGTCGGGCGCAGGGTTTTATTAAGATGATAATTCCATACACAGCCGAAGGCTATTAAAAAGATAAGCAGTACAATTATCAGCTTTTTAAATAAATGACGTTTTCCGCCGTTTTTCGGCTCTGTCAGCTCTTTAGTCTTCTTTTCTTTTTTTGGTTTTCCCTTGCTTTGCTTTTTTTCCTCTTTTGCCGCCTTTTTCTGCTCTTTTTTATCCTGCCTGCGCGCCTTTTTATCCTGCTTTTTATCAAGCTTTTGCTGTTTCTTTAACGCCTTTTTCTCGGCTTTCAATTCTCTTTTAGACGGCGCATAAGCTTCTTCGGCTTTTTCCGTTACCTCTTCTAAAGCCTCATTGGTGTCCTTCGTTACCGCTTCCACCGTTTCATTGACGCCCTCTGTCACCGCCTCCGGCTCTTTGATAACCGCCTCAACCGTTTCCCGAACAGGCTCTCGCTCTGCCGGTGTAACGACAGGCTCTGCCATTTGCTTCGTTTCCGCTTTTGCAGTTTCCTTAACAATAGGCTCTGACATCTTATCTGTACGTTTTTCACGTTTAATCGGAATTTCCGCCGAATTGTTCATATTTATTTGATTTAATGCTTTTTTAAACTTATTCATATATACCTCCCGCGATTATTCCGTCGGCTTACGGAATGTAAGGCTCATCAGCGCTCTGATGTTATAAATGTTTTCTGTTGACGTTTCTGAAATTGCAACAGATACCTCTAAGCGCTGAGTGGGATTTTGTGTGTTGTGATAATCTACAAATTCCTTCAGATACGACGCGAAGTCACGTCCTCTTTGAAGCGTACAGTCTTCAAACATTCCGAAGAATTGGTCGCTTCCGTTATAACCTACAAAGCCATAGCTTGAGGCAGCGCGGCGCAAAATCTTTCCGAATGCCTTCAGAAGCTCATCGCCTGCGGTTCTTCCGCCCTTTGTATTGACATTTTTCAGGTTGTCAATCTTAATAAGCAGGAAGCAGAAAGAATCGTTAAGCTTACCCTGACTGTATTCATCAATAACAAGGTCGCATTTCGCGCGGTTTGGAACGCCCGTTTTGCGGTCTGTGTACATAAGGTAATCCAAGAAGTCCTTTGAACGTCCGAGAACTATCGCGCCGATACATCCGCCGAGGAAGAATACGAGAAGCGCGAGTACCATATAAATCTGAACATTTATTTTTTCTGATGTATAAATACTTGAAAGCGTCGAGACATTATACGCGCCGACATATTGGTTATATTCGTCAACGGTGTCGGTTACGGTACTGTAAAGCTCCTGAAGCTGATTTGATATGTTTTTTAGAT
>CAYUSE010000338.1:0-1526 GCA_964447095.1 uncultured Lachnospiraceae bacterium
TCACAATGATATTGATTACATAGGCGCGAAAGTTCGCGTAAACGGGAAGCTTATCGCGTTTGAGGACCAGTACCCGATAATATTAGACGAGGGCTATACATTCGTTCCTATCCGCGCAGTTGCGGAAACGCTCGGCGCAAAGGTTACGTGGGATCAGGATAACATGGAGGCAGCTATAAAGAAGGGCAGAAAGAAAATTGTTATACCGATAGACAGCTATTATGCGTCAGTAAACGGTGAGGAATACGAGCTTGAAAGCCCGTCAAGGCTAATCAATGACCGAACAATGGTTCCGCTTAGATTTATTGCGGAAAATCTCGATTGTGATGTTGATTGGGACGGGGAAACAAGAACGGTTATAATAGATAAATAAAACATAAAAAAACAGAGAAAAATCTCTGTTTTTTTATGGAAATAATCGGATTTTAATGTTTACATAAGCTAAAAAATACTATATAATTACGAAAATATGTTAAAAGGGGGATAACGAATGAAAGAAAGAAACAAATTTTCAGGCAGTTTGGGGTTTGTACTTGCGGCGGCAGGGTCGGCGGTAGGACTTGGCAATATATGGCGTTTTCCGTATCTTGCGGCAAAATACGGCGGAGGAATATTCCTTCTTATATATATTCTTCTTCTGCTGTCGTTTGGCTACGCGCTGATGGTTGCCGAAAACGCAATCGGACGAAAGACGGGAAAAAGCGCGCTGTGCGCCTTTGGCGAGCTTAGCCGGAAATGGGCGTTTGTAGGCGTTATCGCGACGATTATCCCGATGATTATTCAGCCGTATTATAACGTAATAGGTGGTTGGGTTATAAAATATGCCATAACATTTATTACGGGAAATCATGCCGCGGCGGCTGGGGACGGATTTTTTGCGGGAATGCTTGCGTCGCCTGCGCAGCAGCTTTTATATCAGTTTATTTTCTCGGCTGTTACAACCGTTGTAATACTCCGCGGTGTTCAGAAGGGCGTAGAAAAATTCAGCACGGTGCTTATGCCGCTGCTTATCATTCTCGCCATTGTCGTGTCGGTGTACTCAATTACCCTGCCGGGTGCGTCGGTGGGAATAAAATACCTGTTCATACCCGATTTTTCAAAATTCTCGGTGCAGTCAATTCTTGCCGCGCTCGGACAGCTATTCTACTCGCTGTCGCTTGCCATGGGCATAATGATTGCTTACGGCTCATATCTGCCGAAAGAAAGCGACCTCGAAAAGAATGTGACGCGTATCGAAATATTTGATACGGCTATCGCGTTCCTTGCGGGACTTATGATTATTCCCGCGGTATTCGCGTTTTCGGGCGGCGATGAAAGCGCGCTCGGCGCAGGACCGGGACTTATGTTCATAACGCTCCCGAAGGTATTCGACAGCATGGGAATGTCAACGCTTATCGGCTCGACGTTCTTCCTGCTTGTATTGTTTGCGGCGCTTACCTCGTCAATCTCAATCATGGAGGCGATCGTTTCATCGCTTTGCGATAAGTTCGGCTGGAAAAGAACGCATACGACTGTCGGCGTCGGTA
>CAYUSE010000339.1:0-1519 GCA_964447095.1 uncultured Lachnospiraceae bacterium
AGGATGACAAATAAGATTGAAAGATATACATTATCGGTTCTTGTAGATAATAGCCCCTGTGTTCTCTCGAGGGTAGTCGGACTGTTTTCAAGACGAGGATTTAATATTCATTCACTGTCTGTAGGAACTACTCAGGATGATAGTGTTTCGCGTATTACGATTGAAGTAAACGGCGATGCTCAGACAGTGGAGCAGGTTTCAAAACAGCTTTCAAAGCTTGTGGAGGTTATTAAAATTAAAACTCTCCATGATGACGAGATAGTAAAGCGCGGACTTGCGCTTGTAAAAATCAAGGTTTCGCCGAAAACAAGAGGCGAGGTGATTGAAATGACAAGCGTATTCAGAGCAAATATTATCGATATTTCGCCGAATACGCTTACGGTCGAGATAACGGGACACGACAGAAAAATCGGAGCGTTTCTTGACCTTGTAGAGCCTTACGGAATTGAGGAAATTTCCCGTACGGGTATGACGGCGCTTGAAAGAGGTGCAAATACATTAAAGGTTGACAAATAAAATCAGCCGTAAAAGACGACCTTGTTTGGTGAAAATCCAAATAACATAAAAAATTTATAAAAAAACGGAAAGAGGTAATACAAAATGGCAAAGACATTGGAAAATGCAAGAGTATTTTATGAAAGTGATTGTAACTTAGGCTTGCTTAACGGCAAGACAGTTGCTATCATCGGCTTTGGTTCACAGGGTCACGCTCACGCAATGAACCTGAAGGACAGCGGTGTTAATGTAATCGTTGGTTTAAGACCGGGTTCAAAAAATGCTAAGAGAGCTGAGGAATACGGTATTCCCGTATATGAAACGGCAGAGGCGGCTAAAAAAGCTGATATCATCATGATTTTGACGCCCGATGAAAAGCAGGCAGATATTTACAAGACAAGTATTGAGCCGAATTTGGAAGAGGGCAATATGCTTATGTTCGCTCACGGCTTCAATATTCACTTCAAGCAGATTGTTCCGCCCGCAGGCGTTGACGTAACAATGATTGCGCCGAAAGGTCCAGGTCATACGGTTCGTTCGGAATATGTTGAGGGCAAGGGTGTTCCGTGTCTTGTTGCTGTTGAGCAGGATGCGACAGGCAAGGCGCTTGATATGGCGCTTGCTTACGGCGCAGGTATCGGCGGCGCAAGAGCGGCAATTCTTGAAACAACATTCCAATGCGAAACAGAAACAGACTTGTTCGGTGAGCAGGCAGTTCTTTGCGGCGGCGTAACAGCTTTGATGCAGGCAGGCTTTGAAACTCTTGTTGAAGCAGGCTATGACCCGAGAAACGCTTACTTTGAGTGTATCCACGAAATGAAGTTAATCGTTGACCTTATCTATCAGGGCGGCTTCAGCAGAATGAGATATTCAATTTCTGACACAGCAGAATTCGGCGATTACGAAACAGGCAAGAGAATGGTAACTGAAGAAACAAAGAAGGAAATGAAAAAGGTGCTTGAAGAAATTCAGGACGGTACATTTGCTTCAAAGTGGATTGCGGAAAACAAGAACGGCAGAGCGC
>CAYUSE010000340.1:0-1518 GCA_964447095.1 uncultured Lachnospiraceae bacterium
GGAGGACGAGGAAGCTATGCGCGCGGCAAATGTTCCCGAATGGTATCTTGACTCCTGTAAAAAAATCAAGTACATGTTCCCGAAGGCGCATGCTGTCGCTTATGTAATGTCGGCATTCCGTATCGCGTATTTTAAAGTTCATTATCCAGAGGCGTTTTATATGTCGTATTTTTCGGTTCGCGCCGATGATTTTGACGCGTCAATAATGGCGAACGGCATAGAAAGGGTACGCGAGGAAATACGCTCTATTAACGCAAAGAAAAAAGACGGAACGGTAACTCCGAAAGAGGAAAACCTGATTCCTATACTTGAAATTTGTATGGAAATGTATGCGCGCGGAATAGATTTTGTGCCCGTGGATTTGTATAAATCTCATGCTACGGATTTCCTGCGGACAGAGGACGGGATTTTGCCGCCTCTTAACGCGTTGCCGGGACTTAGCGATAACGACGCTTTAAGCATTGTGCGTGAGAGGGAAAAGGGTGAGTTCAGGAATGTCGAGGATTTGAGACTGCGCACGGGAATAGGTAAAAATCCGTTAAATATTCTCGAAAAGAACGGCTGTTTTGACGACCTGCCCGACGCTGACCAAGTGTCATTGTTTGATTAAAAAGTCTTGACAAATAATATAAAAAATGGTAAAATATATTTGCCAAAAAAATTTCTATTATAATTATAAAAAATAATTTCGCGCTGTATTTTTTTGTTGTAGCAAAAAAATGCGGGCTTTATAATTGAATATAAGTTGCATTTTTAATGAAAAAAGCGTGAAATATTTGGTTAATAGAAATTTTATTTGGCGATAAAAACGAGTCCGCATTTTTTATGCGTTGCTCTCGGGTAACGCATTTTTTTATGCGGTATATGCTCTGTTAGTCGCCAAACAGGGAAAGGCAGTTCGTAAGAACTGCCTTTTTCTGTTTTTATTCTTCATGTTCAATATATCCCGATATTTTTTCTATTGTGCGTATCGGCGCGTCCTGCGCCGTACCCCACGGCATATCCTTGTTTCGGTAGTCAAATTTCAGCGTGAATTTATGTATGTCGTCCTGTATTCGCTTTAGCTCCAATGATTGCTTTTCGCATAACGCAGCGATAAATTCAGCCGCCTGTGCGTCCTTTAGAGATTTCGGCGCCATTTGGACAAGCATTTTAGCGTGTTTTAAGCAAACGCCCTTTGATTTATCAACTTTCTTTTTGACTTCCTCGTCATTAGCCCACATATAAAGCAAAACATCAATATAGCGTTCCATTGTGTGATTTATTTTATCGCAGACCATACAGCTGTTTTCAACGGTGTCAAGCTCTTTAGAAAGCTTTTCGCAAAATTCTGCCGTACCGCTTTTTTTAAATAATCCTCCGCCTTTTAATGATTTGGCGGATTTTTCGTATTTTTCAAGCTTTTTTCGTATTTCTTCAAGATGTGTGTCAAGCACAAGCGCGAGACTCAGCTTATTCGGACGCTTGAACATTTCGGTATAATGCTTGTTGCAGTAGCCCTTTTCGTTTGATTGCTCG
>CAYUSE010000341.1:0-1514 GCA_964447095.1 uncultured Lachnospiraceae bacterium
ATTAAAAAGGCTGTATCGCTTTGATACAGCCTTTTTTGTATGTTAATTCAAAAAACTTATTCCGCTAATGGTTTCATACCCTCTAAGCTGTCCCAGACGAAAACCTTGTAGTCGCTGCCATAGCTGTGGATAAAGGGTTGTTTTTCGTTTGCACCAAATGTAACGGTTTTGACTATTTTATCTTTTAATGCTTTTCCGCTGTACTGCGCAATTATAATTGTCGCTTTTTGTGATTTTGCGGTGTTGTTTGTGATTGTTGTTAAACCGCTGGATTTAGTGACGGTGAAGGGATAATCGGTTATAGGTGTAGGGGTTGGTAATGAATCATATACTGTAAAACTAAACGCTTTGCTACTATCATTAAATCCGAAACTATTTCCGGGACGAATAATCAAAGTGTATTTGCCGGCAGATGTAGGTGCTGAGGTGAACGATGTATTTGTCCCCATGTTTGTTGAATATAATTGCTGTCCGTCTTTCCACATATATATCCAATATTCTGTCGCATTTTCAGAAGGTGACCAATTAAATGTAATGTATTCGCTTGATAAATATTCTTGTTTGTTTGCATGCAAATCTGTTACAGGCTTAGGTATACTATCATATACTGTAAAACTAAACGCTTTGCTACTATCATTAAATCCGAAACTATTTCCGGGACGAATAATCAAAGTGTATTTGCCGGCAGATGTAGGTGCTGAGGTGAACGATGTATTTGTCCCCATGTTTGTTGAATATAATTGCTGTCCGTCTTTCCACATATATATCCAATATTCTGTTGTTCTTGCAGAAGGTGACCAATTAAAAGTAATATATTCATTACATGAATATATGGTTTTGCTCGAGTGCAAATCAGTTACCGGATCTGGTATATTTGTTGGCGGTGTGGTATCGCCAACAATATAAATATAGCCTAAAAATGTATATGTTTTCCCATTATATGTATAATTCATACTATTTTTATTTCTATCTTGCATCCAAAAATTTTTACTGCCCCAACCCGAGTTAGATGTTGAAACAGTATTTCCATTTGTTCCTTCAACAACAGCCACATGACCTGTACGAGTTCCTGTACTCCAACCGCCGTCCCACCAACAAGCAATAGCTCCTAACTTTGGTTCTTGTCCGCTTGGATAATATCCGTTTTCTTGATTATAGTACCACCATTGTCCTGCATTATTAGGGCATAGATTAGGCTTTGAGCCAAGTATTTCATAGGCTCGTCCGTAGGCATACGCAGTACAGTTTGGCATACCATAACCAATGCTATAATACAAGTTTAGATTACTGTAATAATATTGATTGCTTGATGACGGTGCTGTTGTTCTGGGGCTAAAAGCCGCCCATACCACATTCGGCAGACACCCAACCACCATTGCAAGCACCAAAAATAAACCTAACATTTTCCTTTTCATTGTTATTCCTCCTTGAGAATATAGTTTTGTAAAAAATTTGGATAAAAAAATGTGCCGCGGCATAAACCAAACGGCACAATAAAAACGCCTGCTTTGGTA